>NZ_BAAGZI010000242.1:0-9060 GCF_054778695.1 Actinocorallia lasiicapitis | reverse complement strand
TGCCCGGGGCGGAGGAGGCCCGGCCACCGCTCGTGCCCGCGGCCCGTCCCGACCCGCTGCCCCTGTCGTTCGCGCAGCGGCGGCTCTGGTTCCTCGACCAGCTCGAGGCGGAGTCGGGCGTCTACAACCTGCCGGTGGCGCTCGGGGTGACCGGCGCGATCGACGTCGGGGCGCTGCGGGCGGCGGTGGCGGACGTGGTGACCAGGCACGAGGTGCTGCGGACGGTCTATCCGACGGTCGACGGCCGGCCGGTCCAACGGGTGCTTCCGGCCGAGGAAGCCCGGGTGCCGCTACTGCTCGCCGGAGCGGACGAGGAACGGATCAGGGCCGAGGCGGTCCGGGGTTTCGAGCTCGCCGAGGAGCTTCCGCTGCGCGTCGCGCTGTTCTCCGCCGCGCCGACGGAGCACGTCCTGCTGCTGGTGCTCCACCACATCGCGGGCGACGGCTGGTCGCTGACCCCGCTCGCCCGCGACCTCGTCCAGGCGTACGCGGACCGCCGCGACGGATTGGCCCCGACCTGGACGCCGCTGCCCGTGCAGTACGCGGACTACACGCTCTGGCAGCGCGCCCTGTTCGGCACGGCCGACGATCCCGCCAGCCCGCGGGCCCGGCAGACCGCCTACTGGACGCAGGCCCTGGCGGATCTGCCCGACGAGCTCGACCTCCCCGCGGACCGGCCGCGCCCCGCCCACCCCACCTACCGCGCCGACCGGATCGCCTTCGACCTCGACGCCGCCACCCACCAGGCGCTCACCGGGCTGGCCCGCGACACCGGAGCCAGCCTGTTCATGGTCATGCAGGCGGCCTACGCGGCCCTGCTGACCAGGCTCGGCGCGGGCGCCGACCTCCCGATCGGCTCCCCCGTCGCCGGACGCACCGACGAAGCGCTCCACGACCTCGTCGGCATGTTCGTGAACATGCTCGTCCTGCGCACCGACACCTCCGGCGACCCGACGTTCCGGCAGCTCATCGCCCGGGTCCGCGAGACCGATCTGTCGGCCTACGTCCACCAGGATCTTCCGTTCGAACATCTCGTGGAGGCCCTGTCGCCCGCCCGTGTCCTCGGCCGGCATCCGCTGTTCCAGGTGGTCCTCTCCCTCCAGGAGGACGCCGTGCCCCCGCCCGGCCCGGACGGCCTGACGATCACGGTCGCCGACCCGGGCCCCGGCGCCGCCAAGTTCGATCTGGCCCTCTATCTGGCGGAGCGGCACGCCGCCGACGGCACGCCCGCCGGCCTGTCCGCACACCTCGAATACGCCCTCGACCTGTACGACCCGGCCACCGCCCGGGAGCTCGCCGACCGGTTCCAGCGCCTACTCACGGCGTTCGTCACCGACCCCGACGCTCCGATCGGCGCCGCCGACCTCCTGACCGGACGCGAGCGGAGCGCCGCCCTGGCGCAGCCCGTCCGCCATCCCGGCCGCGCGACCGTCCACCGGCGGTTCGAGGAGCAGGCAGCCCGCACCCCCGACGCCCCGGCCGTCACCTTCGACGGCCGCACCCTCACCTACCGGCAGCTCAACGAACGCGCCAACCAGGTCGCCCACGCTCTGGCCGCCCGGGGCGCGGCGCCGGAACGGCTCGTCGCCGTCGCCCTGCCGCGCTCCCTGGAGCTGGTCGTCGCGATCCTCGGCGTGCTGAAGACCGGCGCGGCCTACCTGCCGATCGACCCCGGCTATCCGGCCGAACGGATCGCGTTCCTGCGCCGGGACGCCCGCCCCGTCCTGACGGTCGACGAGCTTCCCCCGGAGGGCGGCCCGGTGGGGAACCCGGACGTCGCCGTGGATCCCGCCCACCCGGCGTACGTGATCTACACGTCGGGCTCCACCGGCAGGCCCAAGGGCGTGGTGGTCCCGCATCAGAACGTCATCCGGCTGATGGCGGGGTTCGACCTCGGCCCGGACGCGGTCTGGACCCTCTTCCACTCGGCCGCGTTCGACTTCTCGGTGTGGGAGTTGTGGGGTCCGCTGCTGCACGGCGGGCGGCTGGTCGTCGTCCCCGCGCTGACGGCCCGGTCGCCAGGCGCCTTCCTGGACCTGCTCGCGGCGGAGAAGGTCACGGTCCTCAGCCAGACGCCGTCGGCGTTCTACCGGCTGATGGCCGCCGACGACGGCCGTGATCTCGCCCTGCGCCAGGTCGTGTTCGGCGGTGAGGCGCTCGATCCGGCCCGGCTCACCGGCTGGAACCGTCCCACCGAACTGATCAACATGTACGGGATCACCGAGACGACCGTCCACGTCACTCGCACGTCCGTCACCCGCACGTCCGAGCCGGGCGACGGGATCGGCGTCCCGCTGCCCGACCTGGCCGTCCGGCTGCTGGACGAGCGGCTGCGGCCCGTCCCGGACGGAGTCGTCGGCGAGATCCATGTGGCGGGCGACGGCCTGGCCCGCGGCTACCAGGGACGGGCGGCGCTGACCGCCGACCGGTTCGTGGCCTGCCCGTTCGGCGAGCCGGGCGGCCGGATGTACCGGACCGGCGACCTGGTCCGCCGCACCGGGGACGGCCTGCTCGAATACCTGGGCCGTGCCGACTTCCAGGTGAAGGTCCGCGGTTTCCGGATCGAGCTCGGCGAGATAGAGACCGTCCACGCCAGGCATCCGGCCGTCGGCCAGAACGCGGTGCTGGCCCGCGAGGACCGGCCGGGCGACAAACGGCTCGTCGCCTATGTGGTGCCCGCGAGCGGCGAGGAGCCGGGCCCCGAGTTCGCGGCGGAGCTGCGCCGGTTCGCCGCCGAGCATCTGCCCGAGTACATGGTGCCGTCGGCGTTCGTGTTCCTGCCGGACTTCCCGCTCACCCCGAACGGCAAGCTCGACCGCAACGCCCTGCCTGCTCCCGATCTCGCGGCCGCCGCCGAGGGCCGCGCGCCCGAAGGGGCGGCGGAGGAGGAGCTGGCGGCCCTGTTCGCGCAGGCGCTCGGGCTGGAGAAGGTCGCGGCCGACGTCAGCTTCTTCGACCTGGGCGGCGACTCGATCGTCGCGATGCGGCTGGTCGGGCTGGCCCGGCAGGCCGGGCTCGAACTGTCGCCGCGCGCGGTCTTCACCCACCAGACCGTCGAGGCGCTGGTCGCGGCGCGGAGCGGCCCGCAGGACGCCGAGCTGGGCCTCGGGGTGCTGCTGCCGATCCGCTCCGGCGGCGACCGCGCCCCGCTGTTCTGCGTGCATCCGGCGGGCGGGCTCGCCTGGCCGTACTTCGGGCTGCTCCGCACCCTGCCGCCGGGCCGTCCCGTCTACGGGCTCCAGGCGCGCGGCTTCCTCGACCCTGACGAGGCGCTGCACGCGTCGGTGGCCGAGGCGGCCCGTGATCATGTCGCGCAGATCAGGTCGGTGCAGCCGCACGGTCCCTACCACCTGACCGGCTACTCGCTCGGCGGGCTCATCGCCTACGAGGCGGCGTGCCTGCTCCAGGCGGAGGGGGAGGAGATCGGGCTGCTCGCGCTGATCGACTCCTTCCACTCCCAGGATCTGAACGCCGACCGTCGGGAGGTGATCCCCGAGCTGCTGGAGGCCGCCGGGATCTCCGAGGAGATCGCGGGCGACCCGTCCGCGCCGGACGTCGCCGCCGTCATGGCCGAGCTGCGCGCCAAGGGCAGCGCCTTCGCCAGCCTCGACGACCACGGCCTGATCGCGCTCTACCGCAACTACGAGAACGGCATGAAGATCACCGAGGTCTACCGGCCCGGCCCCTACCAGGGCGACGTCCTGTTCTTCACCGCGCTGGAAGGCCGCACCCCGCAGTCGCCGACGGCCGAGGAGAACTGGGGCCCGCTGGTCTCCGGGACGATCAAGAACGAGCCGCTGAACACCGCGCACCATCTGCTGATGGAGCCGGAGCCGCTCGCCGCGATCGCCCGCGTGCTGCTCGGCAATCTTCCCTAGATAGGCTCTGAACCCCACATATCGGAGGAATCATGACGAACCCCTTTGACGATCCGGACGGCCGCTTCCTCGTCCTGGTCAACCACGAGGGCCAGCACTCGCTGTGGCCCGCGTTCGCCGACGTCCCCGCCGGCTGGACCGTGGCCAAGTCCGAGGACACCCGGGCCGCGTGTGTGGAGTTCGTCGAGTCCGAGTGGACCGACCTGCGGCCCAAGTCACTGATCGAAGCGATGGGCGCCTGACCCTTGCAGATCAAGGTCACCGAATGGGCCATGGAGATGCTGGACCTCCAAGACCTGCGGACCGGTCCGCTGCCCTCGGGGGAGATGACCTTCAGCCTGGCGGGGGTTCCGTCCCCTGACTTCAACCGCGCCCTCTACGCGACGGTGGGCGCCCGGGTCTGCTGGACCGACCGGTTCGGCTGGACCCACGACGACTGGGTGAAATGGGTGGACCGCCCGCAGCTCGCGACCTGGATCGCGATGGCGGAGGGCACCGTCGCCGGGTACTTCGAGCTGGAGGCCCAGACCGGCGGGGACACCGAGATCCATCTGGTCGGGCTCGTCCCCGCCTTCGTGGGCCGCGGATTCGGCGGGTACCTCGTCGAGCAGTGCGTCCGGCGGGCCTGGCAGCGCGACCAGCTCTGGGCGGAGGGCTTCGGCCCGACCCGCAGGGTGCACCTGCGCACCTCGACCCTCGACCACCCCACCGCCAAGGCCAACTACCTGCGGCGCGGGTTCGCGACCGCGGAGGAGGAGACGTTCGTGAAGGACGTCCCCGACCCGCGCCAGGCCCCGTGGCCGCTGCCGGGCGACCCCCGGCTCGACCGTCTCGTGCACGACGACGACTGAGATACGGCGATTGAGATACGACGACTGAGATACGAGGATTGAGAACGACGATGAGCTGGCTGCGCTGCCCGACCCCGCGCCCCTGGGCGACCACCCGCCTGGTTTGCTTCCCGCACGCGGGCGGCTCGGCCGTCGCCTACCGGAACTGGTCGGTCAGCCCGGCCGTCGAGGTCCACTCCGTGCAGTATCCGGGCCGTGCCGACCGGATGGCCGACCCGCTGCCCACCGATCTCGTGCAGGTCGCCCGGTACGCGGCCGCCGCGCTGGCGCCGCTCCAGGACCGGCCGATGGCGCTGTTCGGGCACAGCATGGGCGCCGTCGTCGCCTATGAGACAGCCCGGCTGCTCACCGCGAAGGGCACGCCGCCCGTCCACCTGTTCGTGTCGGCGGGGCTGCCCGCCCACCGGATGGGCGAACGCCGTCCCGTCGCCGTCGACGACGATGACGCCCTGGTCGCCGAGCTGCTGCGGCTCGGCGGCAGCGACGCCGCCGCGTTCGCCGACCCCGAGCTCAGGGAGCTCGTCCTGCCCTACATCCGGGCCGACTTCCGGATGCTCCAGCGGTACCGGCACGCCCCCGGCACACCGCTGACGATCCCGGTCTCCGCCTACCTCGGCGAGGCCGACCGCGACGTGTCCGTCGAGCGCGCCGCCCGCTGGGCGGAGCTCACCACGGGCCCGTTCGAGCAGCGGGTCTTCTCCGGCGATCACTTCTACCTGGCCGAGCAGCGCGACGAACTGCTCGGCGAGATCATGAAGACGCTGAACGTCCCGCTCTGATTGGGCCCTCTCAAGCCCCTGCTCCGGACGTACCGTCAAGGCGGTCGGTGTAGGAGATGGTCGCATGGGCGTCGAAATCCGGGTGGAAGGTCTCAAGAAGACCTTCGGACGACAGGTCATCTGGGAGGACGTGTCGTTCACGATCCCGGCCGGACAGATCTCGGCTCTGCTCGGCCCGTCGGGGACGGGCAAATCGGTGTTCCTCAAGAATCTGATCGGGCTGCTGCGGCCGGACCGCGGCCATGTCTGGGTCGACGGCGTGGACGTCCCCGACCTGCGTGAACGCCGCCTGTACGAGCTGCGCCGCCGGTTCGGGGTGCTGTTCCAGGACGGCGCGCTGTTCGGCTCGATGAGCGTCTACGACAATGTGGCGTTCCCGCTGCGCGAGCACACGAAGTTCAACGAGACCAAGGTCCGCGAGATCGTCATGTCGAAGATGGAGATGGTCGGCATGACCGGGGCGGAGAAGAAGCTCCCCGGCGAGATCTCCGGCGGGATGCGCAAGCGGGCCGGGCTGGCGCGTGCGCTGGTCCTCGAACCGGAGATCATCCTCTGTGACGAGCCGGACTCGGGCCTCGACCCGGTCCGCACGTCCTATCTGAACCAGCTCTTCGTGGACATCAACTACGAGACGAACGCGACGATCCTGATCGTCACCCACGACATCGGCACCGCCCGGGTGCTGCCCGACAACATGGGGCTGCTGTTCCGGCGCGGCCTGGTGATGTTCGGGCCCCGGGAGATGATGCTGTCCAGCCAGGACGCCGCGGTCAACCAGTTCCTCAACGCCCGCCGCGAGGGCCCGATCGGGATGGCGGAGGAGAAGGACGCCGCGGAACTGGCGGGGGAGGCGGCGAACGGCTGGCGGAGCGCCGCCAAACCGGCGCCGATCCCGCCGCAGATCATGCCGTCGAACGGCAGGCCGCGGGCATCGCAGCTCCGGCCCGGCCAGTGGCTCCAGTCGCACGGCGTCCAGGCGCCACCGGGCTCGTTCATCGACGACCAGGGCCGCGACTGGCTCATCGACTGGGAGAGGCTGACCCGCCAGTCCGAGGGTCCTCCACCACCTCGGAAGGTGTGACGGGCAGCCGTACCGTGACGGCCAGCCCGCCCAGGGGCGGGGCGGCGGCCGTCAGGGTCCCGTCGTGGGCGGCGGCGATCGCCCGGACGATCGACAGTCCGAGCCCGGCGCCGTCGGCGGACAGGGTGCGGTCCTGGAGCCGGCGGAACGGTTCGAACAGTCCCTCCACGGCGGCCGGGTCGATCACCGGACCGGTGCTGGCGACGGTCAGGACGGTCTCACCGCCGTCCGAGCGGGTCTCTATCGCGATCTCGCCGCGGGCGTCGTTGTGCTTGACGGCGTTCTCCACCAGATTCTGGACGAGCCGTTCCAGCAGCACCGGATCGCCCGTGACCGGGGCGGGTTCGAGCCGGGCGGTGACCTTGAGCCCTTCGGGCAGCAGCTCCACGGCCCGTGCGGCGTAGGGCCGCAGATCGGCGGGGACGGGATCGACGATCGGGTTCTCGCTGTCGGCCAGCGCCAGCAGCCCGTCGATCAGCCGTTCGTGCCGGGCGTTGACGACCAGCAGGTCCGTGCCGAGCCGTTTGACGTCGTCGGTCGCCGACGGCCGCCGCATCGCGATGTCGACCATGGTCCGGTTGAGGGCGAGTGGGGTGCGCAGCTCGTGGGAGGCGTTGGCGACGAACCGGCGCTGCCCGTCGAACGAGCGGTCCAGGCGCTCCATCATCACGTCGAAGCTGTCGGCGAGCTCCTTGACGTCGTCGCGCGGCCCCCGGTAGCCGATCCGCGCCGACAGATCGCGGCTGACCGCGACGCCCTTGGCCGTCGCGGTGATCCGGTGCAGCGGGCGGAGCGCCCGCCCGGCCAGCAGCCAGCCCGCCCCGAACGCCGCCAGCGCGGTGATCGTCAGCGCGATCGCGCCCTGCGCGAGCAGCGAGTTCAGCACCTCCTGGTTGCCCTCGTCGATGATCTTCCGGAGCTCCGCGGTGGTGATGGTCCTGGTCTGGACGAAGCCGGGATCGAGCGGGGTCGCCGGGGTCGCCGTGGCGGCCGTGACCGCCTCGCCGGGGATGACGGCGACGGTCCGCGACGCCGGACGCATCCCCGAGCCGGTCAGGCTCTGATCCATCAGGAGATAGGTGACGCCGAGCAGCACCACCCCGGCCAGCAGGAACAGCGACCCGTACAGCAGGGTCAGGCGAAGCCGCAGCGTCATGGGATCTGGTACCCCGCTCCCGGAATCGTGTGGATGACCGGCGGTTCGCCCAGCTTCTTGCGGAGCTTCATCACGGTGACGCGGACGGTGTTGGTGAACGGGTCGGTGTGGGCGTCCCACACCTTCTCCAGCAGGTGTTCGGCCGAGACGGCGGCGCCGTCGGCGCGCAGC
The DNA here is from genome assembly GCF_054778695.1 of Actinocorallia lasiicapitis. NCBI lineage: Bacteria > Bacillati > Actinomycetota > Actinomycetes > Streptosporangiales > Thermomonosporaceae > Actinocorallia > Actinocorallia lasiicapitis. Next base: position 1,144 of record NZ_BAAGZI010000242.1, on the reverse strand, counting down.
AGCTCGGTGAGCACCCCGAACTCCTTGTTGGCGAAGGAGACGTACTCGCCGTCGCGGAACACCTGGCGGCGGCCCGGATCGAGCCGGATCCCGGCCCGCTCCAGCACCGGGACTGCCGCGGATCCGGTGCGCCGGCCCAGCGCCTGCACCCTGGCGACCAGTTCGTCGAACGCGAACGGTTTCGGAAGGTAGTCGTCGGCGCCGAGCCGGAGCCCGGCCACCCGCGCCTTCACCTCGGACGCGGCGGTCAGCATGAGCACCTTGACGGTGCCGCCGACGATCTCCCGGCAGACGTCGTCGCCGTGGACTTCCGGCAGGTCCCGGTCGAGAATCAGCACGTCGTAGTCATGGACGGCCAGATGATCGAGGGCCGCCCGCCCGTCGTGGACGACGTCCACGGCCAGCGCCTCGCCCCGCAGCCCCTCGGCGATCAGGTCGGCCAGCATGGTCTCGTCCTCGGCGATCAGAACCCTCATGTGACGCACGGTAACCGAATCGGGTTAACGCCGAGATAACCAGCATCGGTTACGGCCCGGTTAGCGGTCGGCGCGTTGACTGCTTCCCGACCGGCCGGGAGCAGCCCGGCCCTTGTTCGGGGAGGCCTCATGCGCACGCTACTCGGCGCTTCCATGATCTTGATGCTGGGGCTCGGCCTGGCCGCCTGCGGCGGTGACGGCGGAGCCGCGCCGACCGGAAAGGAGACGGCCGCGGTCTCCGACGGCGTCAAGTTCGCCCGCTGTATGCGGGAGAACGGCGTCCCGATGGAGGACCCGAAGCCGGGCAACACCCTGACGATCGGCGCCGACGCCGGCGATCCGAAGGCGACGAAGGCGTTCGAGGCGTGCAAGCGGTTCGCGCCCGTGCCCCAGGGCGGTGACTTCAAGCGGTCGCCGCAGGAGCTCGCCGCGCTCGCCAAATACGCCAAGTGCATGAGGGAGCACGGGATCGACATGCCCGACCCGCGGGCCGACGGCGGGCCGTCGGCCGCGATGAAGGACGGCGACATGCCGAAGGTCGAGGCCGCGAGCAAGGCGTGCGCCGGGCTCCTCCCGGGCGGCGAGTGATGCGGGGAAAGGTCCTGCTGGCCGCCGGGGGAGCGGTCGTGATCACCGGGGCGGGGCTGGCCGCCACCGGGCTGGTCGGC
>NZ_BAAGZI010000241.1:0-9076 GCF_054778695.1 Actinocorallia lasiicapitis | reverse complement strand
GCGGCGTGGACGGCGGCCCAGGCCGGGCTGCGGGTCGCGCTCGTGGACGGCGGCGACTTCGCCGGCGCCACCTCCAGCGCGTCCACCAAACTGGTGCACGGCGGGCTCCGCTACCTCCAGACCGGGAACGTCCGGCTGGTCGCGGAGAACCACCGGGAGCGCCGCAGCCTCGCCGCCGAGGTCGCGCCGCATCTGGTCACGCCGCGGCGGTTCCTGGTGCCGATCTACTCGGGCGGCCCCCACGGCGCGGCCAAGCTGGGCGCGGGCGTGTTCCTGTACTCGGCGCTGTCGGCGTTCGGTGACGGCTTCGGCCGGGTGCTGACCAGGGCGCAGGCCGTCCGACAGGTGCCGGCGCTGCGCACCGGCGGGCTGCGCGGGGCCGCCGTCTACACCGACCACCAGATGAACGACGCCCGGGTCGCGATCATGACGGTCCGTGCGGCCGTCGAGGCGGGCGCGGTCGTCCTGAACCACGCGAAGGTCGAGGCGCTGCGTTCGGCGTCCGGCCGGGTGTCGGGCGCCGAACTGCGGGACGCGCTGAACGGCGCCGAGTTCGGGGTGAACGCCCGGCTCGTCCTCAACGCCACCGGTCCGTGGGTGGACCGGCTGCGCGCCCTGGAGGACCCCGGCGCCGCGCCGTCGGTCCGGCTGTCGAAGGGCGCGCACGTGGTGGCGAAGCGGCGCGAACCGTGGCACGCCGCCCTGACGATCCCGCTGGACAAGTACCGGGTCTCCTTCGCCGTCCCGTGGGAGGACCATCTGCTGCTCGGCACCACCGACGAACCCTACGAGGGCGACCCCGCCGACGTCGCCGCCACCGGGATGGACGTCGCGCAGATCCTCGCCGAGGCCGGGCACGCCGTCACCGTCAGCCCCGACGACGTCACCTACGCCTTCGCCGGGCTGCGGGCGCTGCCGGGCGGCCCCGGCGACGTGACCACCGCCAAGCGGGAGACCGTCATCACCGAGGGCAGGCGCGGGATGCTGTCGATCGCCGGCGGCAAATGGACCACCTACCGGCACATCGGGAAGGTCGTCCTGGACCGGCTGGGCGTGGGGTCGCAGGTGCTGCGGACGATGCCGCTGCCCGGTCTGGCGTCGCCTTCGGCCGTCCTGCACCGGCTGACGGCGGGCGAGCCGATGGACCCGGCCGTCGCCGCCCATCTGGCCACCCACTACGGCACGCTCGCGTTCGACCTGGCCGAGCTGGTGCGCCGCGACCCGTCGCTCGGCGAGCCGATCCACCCCGCGGGGCCCGACATCTGGGCGCAGGCCGTCTACGCCCGCGACGCCGAATGGGCCTGCACGCCCGACGACATCCTGCGCCGCCGCACCACGCTCACCCTGCGCGGGCTCGACACCGAGGAGGTCCGCGCCCAGATCGCGCTGCTGCTGTGACCCGGCCCCTTCTGTGACCCAGTCGGGATGAACCCGGACGCGAGCGGCGGAGTCAGAACAAGTACACATCCCCCCGCCCTGACCTTCCGGAGCATTCACGATGTTCAAGCAGCGTGTCCTCGCGCTCGCCGCCGCCGTCTCGGCCGCCGCCGTCCTCACCACGGGCTGCGAGTTCTCCGTCGGGGACGTGGAAGCCGACCCCACCGTCGTCCCCTCGATGAAGACCACCGAAGTCCCCGGCGACGCGGGCGAACCGGCCGCGCAGCCCAGCGGAGACCCGCAGGCCAACCTCTCCTTCAGCGACGCCGACGTCACCAAGGAGATCAACGGGGCGGTCGAGGTCGTCAACACCTACTGGTCCACCCACTGGCCGGAGTTCTTCACCGGCACCTACAACGCGCCCGCCGTCAAGGGCAGCTATAACGCCGAAGACCCCGACCGCTTCACCTGCGACGGCCAGCCCGCCGAGAAGTTCAACGCCTACTACTGCATCCCCGAGGACTACCTGGCCTGGGACTTCGGCCTGATGAAGGCCGGGTACGCCCAGGGCGACGCCTTCGTCTACCTGGTCGTCGCCCACGAGTGGGGCCACGCCGTCCAGAACCGGCTGAAGATGAACCTGGTCTCCGCCGACAAGGAACTCCAGGCCGACTGCCTCGCCGGCGCCGTCCTGTGGGGCGCGCGCAAGGACGGCACCCTGGAGTGGGAGAACGGCGACACCACCGAGATCGGGCAGTCGCTGTCCGCGCTCGGCGACGACAAGCCGTGGCTCAACCCGTCCAGCCACGGCGACGCCATCGAGCGCGTCACGGCGTTCGGCCAGGGCCGCTCCCTCGGCGTCATCGGCTGCCTCAACAAGAACGGCGCCGGCGCCTAACGGAGCCGGGTGACCTCGACGCGGACGTCCATGACGCTGCTCGGGGCGCCGTGGTAGATCCCCTTGAGGGGCGGGACGTCGTCGTAGTCCCGCCCTCGGGCGACCGTCACATGGCACTCCCCCACCGGGATCCGGTTGGTCGGGTCGTAGGCCACCCAGTCGCCCGCCCAGTACTCCACCCACGCGTGCGACTGGCCTTCGCGGGTGTCGCCGGGGGCGGCCTCCGCGTCGGGGTGCAGATAGCCGGAGACATAGCGGGCGGGCAGCCCGACGGCCCGGTAGACGGCCACGGTGAGCTGGGCGATGTCCTGGCAGACGCCCTGCCGGACGTCCCACGCCTCCTGCGCCGAGGTGTGCACCCCGGTCGCGCCCGGCATGTACTCGACGCGGTCCCGCACCCAGGCCGCGAGCCGGAGCGCCGCGTCGTGCGGGTCGAGACCGTCGACCAGGCTCGCGGCGCTCTTCTCGATCTCGGGCTCGACCGTGGTCCTGGGCGTCTCGGCCAGATACTCCTCCAGGGTGTGCTCCAGGGCGCGGGCGGGCAGCTCCGCCCAGCCGGGCGGTTCGGGCAGCGGCGGCGGCGGGCTCGTCTCCACGGTGCTGGTCGCGACCAGCACCAGCGACGGATGCGCGGCCTGCAGGTCGAACGAGGCGACCTCGCTGCCCCAGTAGTCCCAGTACGTCCAGACCGGGACGTGCGGGGTCACGGTGAACCGGTTGCCGAGCACGGTCTGCCCCGGCAGGGTGAGGGGCGCCATCCGCACCTCGTTGTAGGACGCGCGCGCGTCCCCGTCGTAGGACACCCGGGTCGTGTGGGTGATCCTCAGCCGCCAGCCCATCCTCATCCCTCCTGTGCCCATGCGACGGGCAGCGCGTACTGGAAGTACTTGTCGGCGACGGCCTCACTGGCCTGCACGCAGGTGCGCTGGAGCGCCGACAGCAGCTCGGGGAGCTGGTCGAGCAGCAGCGCGGTGTCGGTGTACTCGAGCCTGGTCCGCATCTGGCCGATCGGCCTGCGGGCGGCGTCGGTGAACCCGGTCCGCGACGGGTCGGGGTCCAGCGCGGCCAGGCAGTCCTCGGCGACGGTGAGCGCGTGCAGCACCGAGCGCGGGAACAGCCGGTCGAGCATGAGGAACGCCGCGACGAGCCGCGGCTCGCCGGTGCCGCCGTGGGTGCGGATGTAGGACTCGTCGGCGCCGCTGGCGCGCAGCAGCATCGACCAGTCGGGGGCGTAGGAGGCGCTCGGCATCCGCAGCGACAGCAGCCGCGCGGTCATGTCGATCCGCTCCAGGCTCCGCCCCAGCACCAGGAAGTGCCAGCCCTCGTCCCGGCTCATGGTGGCGTCGGCGAGCCCGGAGAACAGCGCCGCCCGCTCCCTGATGTAGCGCAGGAACACGTGCGGGCCGAGACGTCCGGCGTCGTGCCGTTTGGCGGGCAGGTCGTGCCAGGTGACGTTCAGGCACTCCCACATCTCGGTGGAGATGACCTCGCGGACCGACCTGCCGCCGGTGCGGGCCGCCTGGAACGCGCCGGTGATCGAGGAGGTCCCCTCGCCGGCGAAGGCCAGCCGGTTCAGGACCGTGCCGATGTGGATCCGCTCGTCGTCCGGCGCGGGCACGCCGAGGATCGCGAGCAGGGCGCGGCAGCCGGCGTCCTCGTCGCCCGACGGCTCCTCCAGCATCCGGTGGACGTGCACGTCGAGGATGCGGGCGGTGTCGTCGGCCCGCTCCACGTACCGGCCGATCCAGAACAGGGTCTCGGCGATCCGGCTGAGCAGGCCGGACGGGTTGGCGCGGGGCGGGGTCACTGCTGGGCTCCTTCGGCCGGTCCGCCTTCGGGCACGGTCACGTCGGGTGTGGTGCGGGGCATCGGGACGGGCGGCGCCTCGCGCGGCTCGGCCCGATCGGCGGCGAGAAGCCAGGTGTCCTTGGAGCCGCCGCCGTGGGAGGAGTTGACGACCAGTTCGCCCTCCGGCAGCGCGACCCTGGTCAGCCCGCCGGGCAGCACCCAGATGTCGTCGCCGTCGTTGACCGCGAACGGCCGCAGGTCGACGTGGCGGGGCGCGGGGCCGCGTTCGGTGAGGGTCGGGACGGTCGACAGCGAGACGGGCCGCTGGGCGATCCAGCCGCGCGGGTCGGCCTCGACCTTGGTGCGCAGCTCGGCCAGCTCCCGGTCGGAGGCGTGCGGGCCGATCACGATGCCCTTGCCGCCCGCCCCGTCGACGGGCTTGAGCACGAGGGCGTCGAGCCGGTCGAGCACCCACGCGATCACCTCGGGCGACTCCAGCCGGTAGGACTCGACGTTCGCCAGGACCGGCTCCTCCCCCAGGTAGTACCGGATCATCTCCGGGACGTAGGTGTAGATCAGCTTGTCGTCGGCGACGCCGTTGCCGACCCCGTTGGCGATCGTGACGTTCCCGGCCCGCGCCGCGTTGACGATGCCGGGGCAGCCGATCACCGACTGGCCGTTGAAGTGCAGCGGGTCGAGGTACTCGTCGTCGATCCTGCGGTAGATCACATGGACGGGTCTGCGGCCCTGCGTGGTCTGGATGTACACGCGGTTCCCGGCGCAGAGCAGGTCGCGTCCCTCGACGAGCTCGACGCCCATCAGCCGGGCGAGCAGGGTGTGCTCGAAGTAGGCGGCGTTGCCGACCCCGGGGGTGAGGACGGCCACGACCGGGTCGGCGACGTCGCGGGGCGCGGCGGCCCGCAACGCGCCGAGCAGCCGCGCCGGGTACTCGTCGACGGGATGGACGTGCTGTTCGGCGAAGAGTCCCGGGAAGGTCCTGGTCATCGCCAGCCGGTTCTCCATGACGTAGCTCACCCCCGAAGGGGTGCGCACGTTGTCCTCGAGCACCCGGAACCTCCCGTCCTCATCGCGGATGAGGTCGATGCCGGAGATGTGGGCACGGACCCCGTTGGGGGGCGTGAGCCCGGCCACCTCGCGGTGGAAGTGCGCCGAGGAGCAGACCAGCTTCCAGGGGACGAGGCCGTCCCGGAAGATCTCGCCTGGCCCGTAGACATCGGCGAGGAACGCCTCCAGCGTGCGGACACGCTGACGGACGCCCTTTTCGATCTCTTTCCACTCCAGTGAGTCGATCACTCTGGGGATGAGGTCGAGCGGGAACGGCCGTTCCTCGCCCGCGTAGTCGAAGGTCACACCTCGGTCGGTGAAGACCCGGGCGAGCTGGTCGGCGCGGAAGCGCAGTTCGCTCTTGTCGAGCGGCTGGAGCGCGGCCAGGACAGGTCCGTAGGCGCTCCGGGGCACTCCCGCCCGCTCGAACATCTCGTCCCAGGCCGCTGCCGGTGAGTAGTCGTCAAAGATGTCCGCCACAACCGCAGCGTAGAAAGTACGTGTTTCAGACGGATGAAATCTGGAGTCCCATTTGCCCGGATATTCTGGGTGATAGCATCAGCCCCTTCCCTACCCAGAGCAGAAGGAAACCCGCCGTGACCGAGCAGTCCGCCTCCACCGTGCACGTCGACGCCGAGCTCACCGCCGAGGTCGAAGCCGCCCTCGCGAACTGGCCCGTGAACACCGCGAACCCGCGGCGCACGCAGGTCTGAGACGAACAGGCCGAACGGCGCGAGTCAGGCCGCTCGAAGATCCCCCGGACCCGCAGGGTCGCGGGGATCTTCGTTTTCCGGGCCCAGCAGAGGCAGTTTGACGATCATGACCGCGCCGCCGAGCAGGGGGCTGTCGCCGATCGTCACCGTGCCGCCGTGGGCGCCCGCGATGTCCCTGGCGATCGCCAGGCCGAGCCCGGTACCGCCCTTGTCGCGGGCGCGCGCGGCGTCCAGCCGGGTGAACCGCTCGAACACCCGCTCACGGTCGGCCGGCGCGATCCCCGGCCCGTCGTCGTGGACCTCGACGATCCCCCACGGCCCGTCCGTCCTGACGACCAGGAGGACCCGGCTCTCGGCGTAGCGGTCGGCGTTGACGATCAGATTGGCCAGCAGCCTGGCCAGCTGGAGCCGGTTGCCCGACACGACCGCGCTCTCCCGCAGATCCGTGCCGACCTCGAGCCGCCACGGCCTCGCCTCGGCCTCCACGGCGACCAGCTCGGCGAGATCCAGCTCGACCCGCGGCATGACCCGGCCGGAGTCCACCCGGGCGAGCTGGAGCAGATCGGTGACGATCGCCTGCAGCCGTTCGGTGTCGCCGAGCGCCGCGGTCAGGGTCTCCACCAGCTCCGTCCGGCTCCCCGGCGCGGCGAGCTCGCTCTCCAGCCTGGCCCGCAGCCCGGTGATCGGGGTGCGCAGCTCGTGCGAGGCGTCCGAGACGAACTGCCGCTGCCGGCCGAGCGAGAGGTCCAGCCGCGCCAGCGTCTCGTTGACGGTCTCCGCCAGCCGCTCGATCTCGTCACCGGTCTCCGGGACCGGCATCCGGCCGCCCAGATCGGACGCGGTCAGCTCGGCCAGCTGGCCCTGGATCCGCGCGACGGGCTTGAGCGCCGACCCCACGATCCGCCACACCCCGGCCACGACACCCGCCGAGAACAGCACCGCGACCCCGACCAGCACGACCTCCAGCCAGTGCCGGTCGAGGACCTGGGGCCGCTGCTTCCCCGCGTAGATCATGATGTCGCCGTAGGCGGTGCCGGTGAGCCGGTAGCCGATGAACTGGAAGCAGCGGCCTTCCGTGCAGACCACCTCGCCGACGCCGAAGTCGCCCCGCTCCGGCTGGATCGCGGTGATCGGCGGCCTGCCCCGGAGCCGCACGGTCGCGGCCAGGACCCTGCCGTCGACGCCGACGATCTGGATCAGGTCGACGGAGCCGCGGGCCGGGATGTCGTCGCGGAACCTGCGCCGGTCGGCGATGGAGCCGGTCTGGCGCGCGGCCGCCGAGACCTCCCGCTCCACTTCCTCGGAGATCACCCCGCGGGTGATGAGCGCGACCGCGACGATCACGATCGGCCAGATCACCAGCAGCACGGCGAGCGTGAGCGCCGTCAGCCGGCCGCGTACCGAGCGCGGCCGCAACCGTCGCACCACCCCCATACCGTCGGGGCGTACCCGCCCGCCGGTAAAGGGTCCCTACCGCTCCTGCCAGGACACGGCCGCGAGCGCGGCGGCTGCCGTGCCGGGTGAGGCGGGGAGCAGCGGCAGCCGGACGGCGGCCGAAGGAATCCTGCCCTGCGCCGCCAGCACCGACTTGATCAGCACCGGGTTGGGTTCGGCGAACAGCGCCGACGACAGCCTCGCCAGCTCGCGGCCCAGCTCCCTGGCCTTGTCGATCGGCCCGTTCCGCCAGGTCTCGACCAGCGCCGCGAACCGGCCGGTCGCCAGATGCGCCGAGGCGAGGATCGCGCCGGGCGCGCCCAGCGCGAGCATCGGCGCGGCGAACAGATCGTCGCCTGCCAGCACCGCGACGCCGTCGGGGACCGCGTCGAGCAGCCCGACCGTGACGTCGTCGACGGCGCCCACGGCGTGCTTGAACCCGGCGACGTTCGGCAGCTCAGCGATCCGCAGCAGGGTCGCGAGGCTCAGCGTCCGGCCCGTCCGGTAGGGGATGTTGTAGACGATCAGCGGGACGGGGCTGGCCGCCGCCAGCCGCCGGTAGTGCTCGTACACGCCCTCCTCGGAGGGGCGCGTGTAGTAGGGGACGACCGTGAGCGCGGCGGCGACGTCCGGGCCGAGGGCGGCCAGCGCGTCGGCGGAGGCCGCGGTGTCGTTGGAGCCCGCCCCGACGATCAGCGGCGCGCCGCGCTCCCGGCAGACCCGGCCGCAGAGCTCCAGCACGCGGCGGCGCTCACCCGGCGTGAGCGTGGCCGTCTCGGCGGTCGTGCCGAGGGCGACGATCCCCGTCGCGCCGTCGTCGAGGACCTGGTGGGCGAGGCCCTCCAGCGCGTCGGCGGCGAGCTCGCCGCCGTCGGTGAACGGAGTGATCAAGGGGATGTGGAGACCGGTGAGCGTCATGGGTTCAGCCTGGTGGAACGGCATACGGTAGGTCCAGTTCAGGTTTCTTCACAGGAGCGTAAGCTGAGCTGATGCTCGATGTGCGCAAGCTGCGGCTGCTCCGCGAACTCGCCCACCGGGGCACCATCGCAGCCGTCGCCGAAGCCCTCGCCTAGACCCCGTCGGCCATCGCCCAGCAGCTCGCCGCGCTCGAACGGGAAGCGGGCGCGCCCCTGCTGGAGCGGACCGGCCGCCGGGTCGCCCTGACGCCCGCCGCCCGCGCCCTCGTCGGCCACACCGAGAAGATCATCGGGGTGCTGGAGCAGGCCGGGGCCGAACTGGCCGCCGCCCGGTCCGAACTCGGCGGCACCCTGCGGATCGGGGTGTTCCCGACCGCCGTGCGGACCGTCCTGTCCCCCGCGCTGGTCGCGCTGAGCCGGGAGCATCCCGGGCTGGAGCTGCGGGTGACCGAGCTGGATCCGGCGACCGTCCCGGACGCGCTGCGCGCGGGCACCCTGGACGTCGCGCTGCTCCAGGAGTACGACTACGTGCCCGCCGAACCCGATCCCGCGCTCGACACCGAACCGCTGCTGGAGGAGACCGTCCAGCTCGCGTCCCTGACCGGGGACCCGCTCGACGCCCAGGGCGACGCCCCCTGGATCGTCGCCTCGCCGGGGACCCTCTGCCACACCATGGCCGTCCGGGCGTGCCAGTCTGCCGGGTTCAGCCCGCGGATCCGGCACCACGCCGACGACTTCGGGATGGTCCTCGCGCTGGTCGCGGCCGGTCAGGGCGTCGCGCTCGTGCCCGAGCTCGGCACCGAGGACGCGCCGCCCGAAGTGATCCTGCGGCCGCTGCCCGCCGGACGCCGCACCCTGATCGCCTACCGGCGGGGCACCGGAGC
>NZ_BAAGZI010000240.1:0-9084 GCF_054778695.1 Actinocorallia lasiicapitis | reverse complement strand
CGGTCGCCGCCGCGCTGGGCCGCGAGGCCACGCTGTTCCTGGTCGACCGTGCGGCCGCGGCGCTGCTGCCCGGCTGAACCGCTTCCGGCCCCGTCGCCCGTCCGGGCGGCGGGGCCTTTCAGCGCGCGTTCGGCTGGTTGATCCGGATCAGATTGCCCGACGGGTCGCGGAAGGCGCAGTCGCGGACGCCGTAGGGCTGGTCCATCGGCTCCTGGACGACCTCGCCGCCCGCCTCGGCGACCTGCGCGAACATGGCGTCGACATCGTCGGTGGTGAAGACCAGACCGTGGATCAGCCCCTTGACGATCATCCGGATGTAGGCGTCGCGGTCCTCCTGCGACGCGTCGGGCGAGGCCAGCGGGGGTTCCAGCACGATGTCCATGTCGGGCTGGCCTTTGGGCCCGATGGTGACCCAGCGCATGTTCTCGAAACCGACGTCGTTGCGGACTTCGAGGCCGAGGGCGTCGCAGTAGAAGGCGAGCGCCTCGGTGTGGTCGAGGACCGGAACGAAACAGTGCTTCAGTCGCAGTTCCATGAGGCCACGCTACGTGCTGCGGACCGGCCGGGTCATGATCTTGGCGTAGCAGGCGGGGATGTTCTCGCCGTGCGCGTGCTCGGACGCCTTGTACGCGCTGGGCGTCTTGCCGACCAGCTCGGTGAAGCGGGCGCTGAACGAGCCGAGCGAGGTGCAGCCGACGGCGAAGCAGACCTCGGTGACGGTCAGATCGCCGCGGCGCAGCAGCGCCTTGGCCCGCTCGACCCGGCGCGTCATCAGATAGGAGTGCGGGGTCTGGCCGTAGGCGGCGCGGAAGCTCCGCGAGAAGTGCCCTTCGGACATCAGGGCAGCCCTGGCGAGGGTGGCCAGGTCCAGGGGCTCGCAGTAGTCGCGATCCATCAGGTCGCGTGCCTTCCGCAACCGCACCAGGTCCGCGAGCTCCGCCATGCCCTCAGGATACGTTGATCATCTCCTGCGGGGCCAGGGTGATGAAGTACTCGCGTCCGTTGCCGTAGCCGTACACGGGCTGGCCCATCAGCTCGGCGGCCAGGCTGGTGACGTTCTGGAACATCCTGATCAGGTCGGGGGTGTCCGCGCTGATCCGGAACCGGCCGCCCTCGGTCAGCTTCTGGACGACCAGGACGGCCATCTCGCGCTGGAACCGGAACTCCTCTTCGGGGGTGAGGGGCTGGGTCATGGCTTCCTCCGGAACACGGTGATCAGCCGCCAGGCGGCGGGGTCGGTGGGCGGGACGTCCGCGAAGTCACCGTAGACGGCGACGGGCTCCAGCACGCCCGACAGCCGGACGGCGGCCTCCAGCTCGGTGGCCGTCCAGAACCGGTAGGGGACGACTCCTTCGGCCACCCGGGTGCGGGCAGGGCCGCCCGGACGCTCCGGCGGCTCGGTGACGGTGATCGTCACCTGGTCGTCGACGAGCTGGGTGAGCGGGTCGAGGGCGTCGTCGAGGGAGCCCCAGCGGACGTCGGCGCGGATCCCGTCCTTCTCGACCGTCCAGGAGGTGGCCGTGGACGGGTCGGGGCTGAACCTGTCCTTGGGGTGGCTCATCTCCAGGATGTACACGCCGTCGTCGGCGAGGTGCTCGGCGGCGCGCCGGAAGTGCTCGACCATCGGGTCGAGGGTGCGCAGATGGGCGGTGGAGTCGAGCATCGTGACGATCAGGTCGAACCGCTCGCCGAGCGCGAACGCCGTCATGTCGGCCTGGACGACCGTCAGGTCGGGGCACCGCGCCTTGGCGTAGGCGCACATCGAGGCGTTGAGGTCGAGCGCCGTCGCCGCGAGGCCGCGGCGGGCGAACTCGCGGGCGTGCTCGGCGGGGCCGGGGGCCAGCTCCAGGACGGTTCGCGGCACGCGGCCGTGGGCGCGCGACCACTCCAGCAGCGTGTCCACCTCGTCCGGGATGTCCCGGAAGCCGCAGGACAGCTCATAGGCCGCGGGGTCGTCGTAGATGTCCACGGCCCCATCCCATCACGCCGCGACGACCGCCCGGGCGACCCTGACGGTGATCTCCAGGACGGCCGGGTCCTCGCTGCGCCGGGTGGTGCCGCCCAGCGAGGTGAGCAGGGACCGCATCCGGATGTTCTCGCTGAGCACGGACGCGGTCAGCTCGGTCAGCCCTTCGGCGTTGCCGAGATCGCAGAGCCGTTCGGCGAGGCCACGGCCCAGGCCACGGCCCTGCCAGGCGTCCTCGACGAGGAACGCCAGCTCGCCCTGGCCCGGCGCGGTGTACATGAGATGGCCGAGCGCGACGATCGCGCCGCGGGAGTCCTCGATGACCAGCGTGCAGCCTCTGGAGCGTTCCAGGAAGCGCTGGAACAGCCGCTGCGGCAGATCGGGCTTGGCGCTGAAGTACCGCATCCGGCGGCTCTCCAGCGAGCAGCGGTCGTGCATGGCCCTGACCGCTTCCAGATCGTCCGGCCCGAGTGCGCGAAGTGTCATGATTTCCCCGATTCCCATGACCGCAACGTTTTCTGACGCTTGTTACATAGTCATGTGCGTACCGTTTCGGGGGGACGACACGCTGAGTGATCTCCGTCTCGACTGCGGATTCAGTGGCCAAATGGTGTTATATATGCGCATGTCCCTTGTGAATGGCGCGGTGTCCCACTGGTTCCGCGCGATCGGGCTCCCCTCCCCAGGCGAACCGCTCCCGGGCTCCCGGCAGGCCGACGTCTGCATCGTCGGGGCCGGGTACACCGGGTTGTGGACCGCCTACTACCTGAAGCAGGCGCAGCCCGATCTGCGCGTCGTGCTGCTGGAGCAGGAGTTCGCCGGGTACGGCGCGTCCGGCCGGAACGGCGGCTGGGTGGTCGGCGAACTCGCCGGATCCCACCACGCCTACGCGAAGAAGCACGGCAAGGACGCCACCGTCCGGCTGCAGAAGGCCATGTTCGCGACGATCGACGAGATCATCGCCGTGACGGAGGCCGCCGGGATCGACGCCGACCTCGTCAAGGACGGGCTGGTGACCGTCGCCCGCAACCAGGCGCAGCTCCACCGGCTGCGCGAGCAGGTCGAGGCCGAGCGGGAGTGGGGCTGGGGGCCCGACGACCTCCGGCTGATCGCACCCGGTGAGCGGATCGCCGTCGAAGGGACGCTGGGGGCCTCCTACACGCCGCACTGCGCTCGGGTGCAGCCGGCGAAGCTGGCGCGGGGGCTGGCCGACGCCGTCCGGGCGCTCGGGGTCGAACTCTACGAGCGGACCCCCGTCACCGAGCTGCGGCCGCGCACGGCGGCGTCCGGGCCCATGGCCGTCACCCCGTACGGGACCGTCACCGCGGACTACGTGCTCCGCTGCACCGAGGGGTTCACCGCCGCGTTCACCGCGCACCACCGGGACTGGCTGCCGATGAACAGCTCGATGATCGTCACGGCTCCGCTGCCCGAGGAGATCCAGGAGCGGATCGGCTGGCCGGGCGCCGAACTGCTCGGCGACATGGCGCACTACTACATGTACGCCCAGCGCACCGCCGACGGCCGGATCGCGTTCGGCGGGCGCGGCAAGCCCTACCGGTACGGCTCCCGGATCGACGACGCGGGCACCACCCACGACTGGACGGTCCGCGCGCTCCGGTCCATGCTCACCGACATGTTCCCCGCCGCGGCCGACGTGCCCGTCGAACACGCCTGGTCGGGAGTGCTGGGCGTGCCGCGCGACTGGTGCTCCACGGCCGTCCTCGACCACGCGACGGGGCTCGGCTACGCGGGCGGGTACACCGGGCACGGCGTCGCCACCACCAACCTGGCCGGGCGGACCCTCCGCGACCTGCTGCTCCGGCACGACACCGAGCTGACGTCGCTGCCCTGGGTGGGCTGGCAGGTCCGCAAGTGGGAGCCGGAACCGGTGCGCTGGCTGGGCGTCCAGCTCATGTACGGGCTCTACCGGCGGGCCGACGCCCGCGAGGGCGGCCTCACCAGGACGTCCCGGATCGCCCGGCTCGTCGACGCCCTGTCCGGCCGGTAGGCCGGGCCCGCTCCGCGGGCACGCCGCCCGCGGAACGGGGACGCCGGTCAGGCGAGGTAGCCCGGCATCGGGTGCTGCGCCATCAGTGTGGAGATCTCGCCGGCGATCCGGTCCAGGGTCCGCGGGTCGTCCGCGTTGGTGACGGCCTCGTCGATCCAGGAGGCGAGCTGCGGCATGTCGGCTTCGGTGAGGCCGCGGGTGGTGATCGCCGCGGTGCCCAGCCGCAGCCCGGACGGGTCGAACGGCTTGCGCGGGTCGAACGGCACCGTGTTGTAGTTGAGCTCGACGCCCGCCCGGTCCAGGGCCTGGGCGGCGGGCTTGCCCGCGACCCCCTTGCCGGTGAGATCGATGAGGATCAGGTGGTTGTCGGTGCCGCCGGACACCAGGTCGAAGCCCCGCTCGGACAGCGCGGCGGCCAGCGCCTGGGCGTTGGCGACGATCTGGTGGGCGTAGGCCGCGAACGAGGGGGCCTGCGCCTCCTTCAGGGCGACGGCGATCGCGGCGGTGGTGTGGTTGTGCGGGCCGCCCTGCAGCCCGGGGAAGACCGCCTTGTCCAGGGCGGACGCGTGCTCGGCCGTCGACATGATCATCGCGCCGCGCGGGCCGCGCAGCGTCTTGTGCGTGGTCGTGGTGATGACGTCCGCGTGGCCCACCGGCGACGGGTGGGCGCCGCCCGCGATCAGCCCGGCGATGTGCGCGATGTCGGCGACCAGCACCGCGCCCGCCTCGCGGGCGATCTCGGCGAACGCCGGGTAGTCGATCGTCCTGGGGATGGCCGTGCCGCCGCAGAAGATCACCTTCGGCCGCTCCTTGAGCGTCAGATCGCGCACTTCGTCCAGATCGACGCGGCCCGTGTCGGCGCGCACCCCGTACCGGACGGGCGTGAACCACTTGCCGGTGGCCGACACCGACCAGCCGTGGGTGAGGTGGCCGCCCATTGGCAGCGCCATCCCCAGCACGGTGTCGCCGGGCCGCAGGAACGCCAGGTAGACGGCCAGGTTGGCCGGGGAGCCCGAGTACGGCTGGACGTTGGCGTGCTCGACCCCGAACACGGCCTTGGCCCGCTCGACGGCCAGCGCCTCGATCGGGTCGACGAACTGCTGGCCCTCGTAGTAGCGGCGGCCCGGATAGCCCTCGGAGTACTTGTTGGTCAGCACCGTGCCGGTCGCCTCCAGGACGGCCTGGGACACGTAGTTCTCGGACGCGATCAGCCGGATCTTGTCGTGCTGCCGTCGCGCCTCGCCTTCGACGAGGGCGGCCAGCTCCGGATCGGTCGAGGTCAGAGTGGGCAGAGCGGGAGTGTGCACGGGCGCACGCCTTTCGGAGGGCGCTCAGCACCCAGGCGCGCGGTGCCAGGCTCGTCTCGCTCCCCGGTGGTGAACCCCACCTTGACTGCGCCAGTCGCTCTTGCGGTCAGAGTGTAGCGGGTGGGTATGACGAGCTCCATGGACCTCATCCTGATCAGGCACGGCGAGAGCACCGGCAACGTCGCCAGGAGCCGGGCCGTGCACGCCGGTGCGGAGATCATGGACATTCCCGAGGCGGACCCCGACGTCCCGCTGACGGCGCTCGGCACCGACCAGGCCCACCGGCTCGGGCTGCGGCTCGCGAAGCTGCCCAAGCCCGATCTGGTGCTCTCCTCCCCCTATCTGCGGGCGCTGGACACCGCGCGGATCGCGTCAGGGCGGGAGGACGTCCGGATCGACGAGCGGCTGCGGGACCGCGACATGGGCCGGCTGTACCGGCTGACCCCGATCGGGGTGAAGGCGCGGTTCCCCGAGGAGCTCGAGCTGATGGCCGAGACGGGAAAGTTCTACTACCGTCCGCCGGGCGGCGAGTCCTGGGCGGACATGGCGCTGCGGCTGCGCACCCTGGTCGCGGAGCTGCCCGCCGACGCCCGGGTGCTGATCTCCTCCCATGACGCGGTGATCGTCCTGCTCCGGTACATCGTCGAAGGGCTGTCCGTCCCTGAGATCCTGGAGATCGAGAAGACGCCGGTCGGCAACTGCTCGATGTCCCGCTGGATCGACGGCCGCGCCGAGCTCTACAACGACATCGCCCATCTGATTTGACTCTCCAGCGACGGGAGACCTGAGGCTTACCCCATGGAAGACCTGTTCACGATCGGGCAGCTCGCCCGGAGCACCGGTGTGCCGGTCAAGACCATCCGGTTCTGGTCCGATCTCGGGCTGGTGCCGCCGGTCGACCGGACGGCCGGCGGCTACCGGCTGTTCGACGCCGCCGCCGCGGCACGGCTGGATCTGGTCCGCACCCTGCGGGGGCTCGGGCTCGACCTGGAGACCGTGCAGAAGATCGTGAACGAGCAGACCAGCCTGGCCGAGGTGGCCGGGGAGCACGTGCGGGCGTTGGGAGCGGAGATCCGCATCCTGGAGCTGCGCCGTGCGGTGCTGCGCTGGGTCGCCGCCCATGGAAGCGATCAGGAAGAGACACGACTGATGCACGATTTGAGCCTTCTGTCCGCCGCCGAGCGGCAGCAGATCATCGACGACTTCGTCGACGAGGCGTTCGCCGGGACCGACACGTCCCCGCACATCGCGAACGCGATGCGGAAGATGAAGGCGGAGCTGCCCGCCGAACCCACCTCCGCCCAGGTGGAGGCCTGGGTCGAGCTGGCCGGGCTGGTCAACGACGCCTCGTTCCGGGCGCGGGTACGCCAGATGGCGCTGGCCGGGACCGGGGAGGACCCGCGTGCCGAGGAGTGGACCCGTGAGGTGGGCCTGATCCAGGAGCACGCCGCGCCCGCCCACCGGGCGGGCGTCGATCCGGCCTCCGCCGAAGGCCAGGAGATCCTGGCGCGGATGATCCGTCCGGAGATGCCCCGCGCGGAGCGGCTGGAGCGCGCCGACCGGATCGACCTGTTCAACGACGCGCGGGTCGAGCGGTACTGGCAGCTCATGGCCGTCCTCAACGGCGAGGAGCCCTTCCCGTCGCAGGCCGGGATCTACACCTGGTTCACCGACGCGCTCCGCGCCTAGCCGACGCCGAAGGTCCGGGCGATGAGGTCGGCGCACTGGTCGGCGAGCGCTTCGGGGGTCGCGTCGAAGCGGCCCGCCAGCCAGGTGCCGATCAGGGTGCCGACCCCGCCCACGCTGTAGAGCACCAGCGGCCGGACGGGCACGCCCGCGACGGCCTCGATCTTCGCGGCGACCGTGTCGGCGAGATCGAGCAGGGTCTCGTGGCGGCGGGCCTGGAGGGCGGGGCTGCCGGCGGGCTCGGTGAACGCGACCGTCGCCTTGCGGGGGTCCTCGCGCAGCTCGCGGAGCAGGGCCGTCAGCATCGCGTGCATGATCGCGCGGGGTTCGCCGTGCCACGGGACGGCCAGCATCGTCGCGGCGAGATGGTCCTTGACCTGGTCGAAGACGGCCAGCAGCAGGGCGTCGCGGTCGGGATAGGACTCGTAGAAGTAGCGGTCGGTCAGCCCTGACCGGCCGCACACCCCGCGCACGGTGACGCCCTGCCAGCCCAGCTCCGCCCAGAGGTCGAGGCCCGCCGCGAGCAGCCTGGCCCGGCGCTCGGCGGTCCGTTCGGCCGGGGAGCGTCCCCGGTAGACGCGGGTACCCACGGAGAACATCTTGCCCCAAACATCTTGACGACAGGTGTCATCAGAATTGAGAGTGGGGGCATGTTCGGTGCGTTCGAGCCCCTCCTGACAGAGCACGACTACCCCGTCCGCGAGATCACGGGCACCGTCCCGGCTGAGCTGCGCGGCACCCTGTACCGGGTCGGACCAGGAAAGTGGCAGGTCGGGACCACCCCGATCGACTGCCTCTTCGACGGCGACGGCATGGTCTCCCGGTTCACGATCGCCGACGGCGCGATCACGTTCCGGAACCGGTACGTCGACACCCCCAACTCCCGCGCCACCACGATGAAGCGGCCCGGGGTCGGCTCCGCGGTGCCGGGCCAGCGGTTCCCGCTGCCGCCCGCCAACACCGCCAACACCAACCTGTCGTTCCACGCCGGCGACCTGCACGCCCTCTGGGAGGGCGGCCGCCCCTACCGGCTCGACCCCGACACCCTCGACACCTTCGGCGAGCACGACTTCGACGGCCGGCTCAAGGGCGTCGGCGCCTGGTCGGCGCACCCCCGCTGGTGCCCCGAGACGGGCGAACTGTTCAACTTCGGCACCCGGTTCCTGCCGACCCCCGGCATCAACTGCTACAAGGTCTCCCCCAGCGGCGCGCTGACCAGGCTCGCGAGCCTGCGGATCCCGCGGATCGGCTGGAACCACGACTTCGCGCTGACCTCGCGGCACCTGGTCTTCGTGCTGTCGCCGATGCTGCCGCGACTGGGAAAGATCATGCGCGGCGGGACCTTCCTGGACGCCCTGGAGTACCGCCCCGACCTGCCCACCCGGTTCGTCCTGGTGCCGCGCGAAGGCGGCAGGCCCCGGATCATCGAACACGACGCCCTGATCTGCACCCACATCACCAACGCGTACGCCGACGGCGACGACACCGTCATCGAGCTGATCGAATACCCCGACTTCGACCGGCTGATCCGCGACGTCCAGCACTTCAGGACCACCTTCCACGAGCCGCGCCCCAACCGGCTGGTCCGCTATCGGATCACCGGCTCGAAGGTGGTCGCCGAGGAGCTGACGTCGATCCCGTGCGAGCTGCCGCAGTACGACTGGCGGCGCTCCACCCGGGAGCACCGCTACAGCTATCTGAGCGCGGGCGACTCCGGGCTCTACGACCAGCTCGTCAAGCTCGACCACCGGACGGGGCGGGTCCTGGCGCCCCGGCTCGCCGACCTCGTCGGCGAACCGATCTTCGTTCCGCGCACCCCCGACGCGGCCGAGGACGACGGCTGGCTGCTCGCCGTCGGCTACGACGCCGCGTCGCACCGGTCCCGGCTGCTCATCCTCGACGCCCGCGATCTGGAGACCCTCGCCACCGCCGAACTGGAGCACCACCTTCCGTTCGGATTCCATGGCACCTTCACCCGCCGACTTCCCGCCTGACCGCCTACCGTGGAGACGTGGCCGGCTTCACCGGGCCCGGCTGGTACCGGGGCGACCTGCACGTCCGCGCCGAGCTCTCCGGCGGGCGCCGCGGCCGTGCCGAGCTCGTCGCCGACGCCC
>NZ_BAAGZI010000239.1:0-9103 GCF_054778695.1 Actinocorallia lasiicapitis | reverse complement strand
GGGGGAGCGGCGGCGGCTCGACCTGACTCTGACCCCCACCCGGCGGGGCGACCGCTCGGCGGTGACCGTCACGATCCGCTCGACCGGCCCGCTGGGGCTGGCGGCACGGCAGCTCTCCCGGCCCGCGCCGTGGACGGTGCGGGTGCTGCCCGAGTTCCCGTCGCGGCGGCATCTTCCGGCCAAACTGCGCAAGCTCCGGGAGCTGACCGGGCAGCACGTGGCCCTGATCCGCGGGCAGGGCACCGAGTTCGACTCGCTCCGCGAGTACGTGCACGGCGACGACGTCCGGTCGATCGACTGGCGGGCCACGGCACGCCGCGGCGACGTCGTGGTCAGGACGTGGCGGCCCGAACGGGACCGGCGGATCTTCCTGATCCTCGACACGGGCCGCACCTCGGCGGGGCGCGTCGGCGACATCCCGCGCCTCGACTGCTCCATGGACGCCGCCCTGCTGCTGGCCGCCCTGGCCTCCCGCGCGGGCGACCGGGTCGATCTGCTCGCCTACGACCGGGAGGTCAGGGCGCGGGTCGAGGGCATGTCGCGGACGGGTCTGCTGCCCGCGATGGTCCGGGCGATGGCCCCGCTCGATCCCGCGCTGATCGAGTCGGACGCCGCCGGAATGGTCTCCTCGCTGCTGACCAGGACCAGGCAGCGCAGTCTCGTCGTCCTGCTGACGGAGCTGAACACCGCCGCCCTGGAGGAGGGCCTGCTGCCGCTGCTGCCGCAGCTCACGGCCAAGCACCTGGTCATGATCGCGGCCGTGGCGGATCCGCGCGTCGAGGAGATGGCCGCCGCCAGAGGCGACCTCGCGGCCGTCTACGACGCGGCCGCCGCCGAACGGGCGCGCGGCGACCGCCGCCGCCTCACCGCCGAACTCCGCTCCCACGGAGTCGAGGTCGTCGACGCCCCGCCCGACCAGCTCGCCCCCGCCCTCGCCGACGCCTACCTGGCCCTCAAGGCCGCCGGACGACTCTGACCAGGTGATCTTCCGGGCGGCTCTCCCTGCGGCCCGGCGGGGAACCGAACGGCCCGGGTCTGCGTTGAGACGCTGAATGCGGCCGCGAATTGCGCGCGAGGGTGAGCTGCACCATCCTTGACCTCACCTAGGATGGATGGGCTACGAGTGGTATGCGCGACAGTGGGCCCCATCACCACTGTGCGGCTATCCGATCTGCAAGGAGCTTCCGAGAGTGCCAGCTGTAATCGACAAGATCCTTCGCGCGGGCGAAGGCAAGGTCCTGCGCAAGCTCAAGCGGATCGCTGCTCAGGTGAATTCCATTGAAGAGGACTTCACCGAGATGAGCGACGCGGAGCTGCGGGAGCTGACGGACAAGTACCGTGAGCGCCTCGCCGACGGTGAGAAGCTCGACGATCTGCTTCCCGAGGCGTTCGCCACGGCACGTGAGGCCGCCAAGCGCGTCCTCGGCCAGCGGCACTTCGATGTGCAGGTCATGGGCGGCGCCGCACTGCACTTGGGGAACATCGCGGAGATGCGCACCGGTGAGGGCAAGACCCTGACCTGCGTGCTGCCCGCCTACCTCAACGCGCTCGCCGGCAAGGGCGTCCACGTGGTCACGGTCAACGACTACCTGGCCAAGCGCGACGCCGAGTGGATGGGCCGTGTGCACCAGTTCCTCGGCCTCGAGGTCGGTGTGATCCTCGGCAACATGGCTCCCGAGGAGCGCCGCAAGGCCTACAACGCCGACATCACCTACGGCACGAACAACGAGTTCGGCTTCGACTACCTGCGCGACAACATGGCGTGGTCGCTGGACGAGTGCGTGCAGCGCGGCCACTACTTCTCGATCGTGGACGAGGTCGACTCGATCCTCATCGACGAGGCCCGCACCCCGCTGATCATCTCGGGCCCCGGCGACCAGAACTCCAAGTGGTTCGCCGAGTTCGCCAAGATCGTCCCCCGGCTGAAGAAGGCTTCCGACAAGGAGGCCGACGACGGCGACTACCAGGTCGACGAGAAGAAGCGCACCGTCGGCATCCTGGAGTCCGGTGTCGAGAAGGTCGAGGACTGGCTCGGCATCGACAACCTGTACGACTCGGTCAACACCCCGCTGGTCGGCTTCCTGAACAACGCCCTCAAGGCCAAGGAGCTGTACAAGCGCGACAAGGACTACGTCGTGCAGCACGGCGAGGTCCTGATCGTCGACGAGTTCACCGGCCGCATCCTGTCGGGCCGCCGCTACAACGAGGGCATGCACCAGGCCATCGAGGCCAAGGAAGGTGTGACGATCAAGGACGAGAACCAGACGCTCGCCACGATCACCCTCCAGAACTACTTCCGCCTGTACGACAAGATCGGCGGCATGACCGGTACGGCGCAGACCGAGGCGTCGGAGTTCAACAAGATCTACAAGCTCGGCGTGATCCCGATCCCGACGAACCGGCCCGCGCTCCGCGAGGACGTCGCGGACGTCGTCTACAAGACCGAGCAGGCCAAGTTCGACGCCGTGGTCGACGACATCGCCGAGCGGCACGAGAAGGGCCAGCCCGTCCTGGTCGGCACGACCTCCGTCGAGAAGTCCGAGCGTCTGAGCAAGCTGCTCAAGCGCCGGGGCATCCCGCACGAGGTACTCAACGCCAAGCAGCACGAGAAGGAATCCGAGATCGTCGCCCAGGCCGGGCGGAAGGGCGCCGTGACGGTCGCCACCAACATGGCCGGCCGTGGCACCGACATCATGCTGGGCGGCAACCCCGAGTTCCAGGCCGACCTCGACCTGCACGCCCGCGGCCTGTCCCCGCTGGAGACTCCGGAGGAGTACGAGGCCGCCTGGCCCGCCGCCCTGGAGAAGGCCAAGGACTCGGTCAAGGGCGAGCACGAGGTCGTCGTCGAGGCCGGTGGCCTGTACGTGCTGGGCACCGAGCGGCACGAGTCGCGCCGTATCGACAACCAGCTCCGCGGTCGCTCCGGCCGTCAGGGCGACCCGGGCGAGTCCCGCTTCTACCTGTCCCTCGAGGACGACCTGATGCGGCTGTTCAACTCCGCGCGCGTCGAGTCGATCATGACGCGGCTCAACATCCCGGACGACCAGCCCATCGAGGCGAAGATCGTCTCCTCGGCGATCAAGTCGGCTCAGCACCAGGTCGAGCAGCAGAACTTCGAGATCCGCAAGAACGTCCTCAAGTACGACGAGGTCCTCAACCGCCAGCGTCAGGTGATCTACGCCGAGCGCCGCCGGGTCCTCGAGGGCGCCGACCTGCACGAGCAGATCCGCCGCATGATCGACGAGGTCGTCGACGGCTATGTCGCCGGCGCCACCGCCGAGGGCTTCGCCGAGGAGTGGGACCTCGACACCCTGTGGAAGGCGTTCAAGCAGCTCTACCCGATCACCCTGACCTCGGACGAGGTGATCGAGGAGGTCGGCGGCGACGTCGACAAGCTCGACGCCGAGACCCTCGCCGACCGGATCCGCGAGGACGCCCAGGCCGCCTACGACAAGCGTGAGGCGACCCTCGGCGAAGAGGTCATGCGCGAGCTCGAGCGGCGCGTCATCCTCACCGTCCTCGACCGCAAGTGGCGCGAGCACCTGTACGAGATGGACTACCTCCAGGAGGGCATCGGCCTGCGCGCGATGGCGCAGCGCGACCCCCTGGTGGAGTACCAGCGCGAGGGCTACGACATGTTCGCCACCATGATGGAGGCGATCAAGGAGGAGTCGGTCGGCTACCTCTACCACCTCGAAGTCGAGGTCGAGGAGCAGCCCGCGGCCAAGGTCGGCGTCGCGCCGAAGACGGTCTCCGGCACGGCCATCGGCGAGAAGCCCGACACCGGCAAGCTCGACTACTCGGGCCCGGCCGAGGACGGCGGCGTCGAGACCCACTCCGAGGGCTCCGACAAGTACGAGGGCGTGTCCCGCAACGACCCGTGCCCCTGCGGCTCGGGCAAGAAGTTCAAGCGCTGCCACGGCGGTTCCTGATCTTCCTGGCTTGATCTTGATGGCTTGATCTTGATGGTGAAGGCCGCCGTCCCGTTCCGGGGCGGCGGCCTTCGCCGTTCCTCAGGTGGGGATCGCGGTCTCCAGGGCGGCGCAGCGCCAGCGGCCCCTGAGCAGGACCAGCCGGACGGCGATCGGCTGGATCCGGTCGCCCATCACGACCGTCGCGGTGATCTCGGCGATCCCGTCGGACGGCAGCTGGATCCGCCGGTGCCGGATCCGCGGCGGTCCCGGACGGGTGGGGATCGCGGGCTGCCGCTGCCGTTTCAGGACCTCGGCGAGCTCGGCCGTCGACAGTTTCGCGAGCTGGTGGAAGGCCCGCCGGCCCGCGAACACCTCGGCGGCCACCCAGATCACCCGGTCGGCGGTCGAGGCGAGCAGATCGTCGGGCGGGCCCGGCGGCGCGCCCTCCCGTGTGCGGGGAGCGAGCGCGAGCGACCCGTTGGTGCGGGGGACGATCTCCAGATCGGCCTGGACCTCGTCGGACGAGACCAGCCGGACCAGCCGTGACCGCGTCATGCGGCCTCCTCTCGTAGAACCTGCCTACAAGAGGGCCACCGAACGGCTTTGATACCTCTGGGGTCAGTCTTCCTCGGGTGGGGTGCGGCCGGGGGTCTTCAGATCGAACCGGAGGATCAACGTCCGGAAGATCACGTAGTAGAGGGCGAAGTAGCCGGCGCCGACCGCGAGGATCAGGCCGACCCTCTGGGAGTTCGGTGCGGAGGCGTTGAGCGCGAGGTCGATCAGCCCGGCCGAGAACCCGAAGCCGAGCTGCGCGCCGAGGGCGTCCAGGAGGGCGAGCGAGACGGCCGTCAACAGGCTGTGGACGACGTAGAGCGCGGGCGCGGCGAACACGAACGCGAACTCGATCGGCTCCGACACCCCCGTCATAAAGCTGGCCAGCGCCGCCGCCCCCATCAGCGCGCCGACCTTCCGGCGCTGCTCGGGCCGCGCGCACCGCCACATCGCCAGCGCCGCGCCCGGCAGCCCGAACATCAGCACCGGGAAGAACCCGGCGAGATAGCCGCCCGCGTCGGGGTCGCCGGCGAAGTAGCGGGGGATCTCGCCGTGGACCCCGTCATAGGTGCCGGAACCGAACCAGACGACGGCGTTCGGCAGATGGTGCAGCCCGATCGGGAGCAGCGCCCGGTTGACCAGCCCGTACAGCCCCGCGAACGGCCAGCCGAAATCCGGCCACGAGCTCATCGCGCGGATCAGCGGCGGCACCAGCCACCCGGCCAGGATTCCGAGGACGAGCCCGGCGAACGCCGTCGCGAACGGCACGAAGCGTTTCCCGCCGAAGAACGCCAGCCACGACGGCAGCTCCAGCGCGTGGAACCGTTCGAACAGCACCGCCGCGACGAGGCCGACGGCCATCCCGCCGAAGATCCCCGCCGGGTTCGGATCACCGGCCCCGAGCCGCCGGGAGACGGCGTCGAACACCAGATAGCCGACGACGGCGGCCAGGGCGGTCGTCCCGTCGGCCCTGCGGGCGAAGCCGATCGCGACGCCTAGCGCGAACAGCAGCGGCAGCGCGTCGAACAGCCCGCGTCCGGCCGCCTCCAGCACCGGGACGCCGAGCAGGTCGTCCTGGCCGAGCCGGAGCAGCAGCACCGCGACGGGCAGCACCGAGACGGGCGTCATCAGGCTCCGCCCGAGCCGCTGCAACCCGCTGACCACCGCCTCCACAAGGTCGACTCTGTCAGCTCCGCGTGCGGCGCGCTCGTTCTTAGCGGCGGTGTTCGAGGGAGGTGTGGAGCTGGTAGCGGTCGGCCCGGTAGGTGGATTCGGTGAGCTCCGCGCAGACGGCCGCCTTGTAGGAGCGGCGGCGCAGCAGCAGCACGGCGCTCCCGGCGGGCAGGTCGAGCAGTTCGGTGTCCAGGGGGGTGGCGATGGCGGCTTCGACGGTCTGGTCACCGGAGTCGAAGGTGAGCCCGTAGGTCCGTTCCAGCACCGAGTACAGCGACTGGCCCGCCAGCCGGACGTCGAGCAGGCCGGGGGCGAGCGCCGCCGGGATGTGGCAGCGTTCGATCGCCATCGGCGCGCCGTCGGCGGTCCGCAGCCGCTCCAGGACGTGCACGTAGGCGCCCTGCGTCAGGTTGAGCCCGCGCGCGATGTGCCCGGTGGCGGGGACGGTGCGGTGGCCCAGGTCGATCGCGCCGGGGGTGAGCCCCCGCGACCGCATCTCCGCGGTGAACGACGACGACAGCCGCAACGGCATGTCGATCTTGGGCCGGGCCACGAAGGTGCCCTTGCCCGGCACCCGGTACAGCCGTCCCTCGGAGACGAGCTGGTCGACGGCCTGGCGGACCGTCATCCGGGACAGCGCGTACCGCAGGCAGAGATCACGTTCGGACGGCATGGGCGCGTCCACCTGGAGCCCGGCGTCGTCGATCAGGTCCAGCAGCAGCCCGCGGAGCTGGACGTACTTGGGCACCGGGCTGGACGCGTCGATCGCGGTCAATGCGGGCTACCTCACGTGGCTCGGGGGCTATCGGGTATTGGTATCACAAGGGTATGGTTCGTACCGGTCTAGTCCGGGCTAGACCGGGCTGTCAAGAGCGGGCGGCGGAGCAGTGCCCGCGGCCCGCTAATCTGGGAAGCCAAGATCCCCGGAGGAGACCGTGAGCAGGGCGGAGACGATCCTCGCAGGGCTCGGCGGGAAGACGAACGTCGTCGACCTCGAGGCCTGCATGACCCGGCTGCGCACCGAGGTGCGCGACGGCGGGCTCGTCGACGCGTCCGCGCTCAAACGGGCCGGCGCCCACGGCGTGCTCAAGTCAGGACGGACCGTGCAGGTCGTCCTCGGCCTCGACGCCGACACCCTCGCCACGAAGATCAAGAGCCTGCTCTGAACGTGTACGCGCCGCTCGCAGGGACCGTCCTACCGCTGGCCGACGTCCCCGATCCGGCGTTCGCGATGCTCGGCCCCGGCGTCGCCATCGCCCCCGCCGCGCAGCGAGAGATCATCGCCTGCGCACCCGTCTCCGGCACATTGATCACCTCCCGTTCACACGCCTTCGCCATCCTGGACGACCGGGGACGTGCGGTCCTCGTCCATCTGGGCATCGACACCGTCGGGCTCCGCGGCCGCGGCTACACACGGCTGCGGAGCAAAGGCGACCGGATCGAGCGCGGCGAACCCGTCACCCGCTGGGACCTGGCCGAACTGGGCGGGCTCTCCCCGCTCTGCCCCGTCATCGCCCTCGAGGCCGCCGCGATCCTGGACGCCGCAACAGGAACGGTCCAGGCGGGCGACCCCTTGTTCGTCTGGAACAATTCATTTCCGAAGGAGGATCATGGCTGAGCGTCAGGTGAAGGTCGAATCGGCGGTGGGCCTGCACTCCAGGCCGGCCGCGGAGCTCGTCAAGACCGCCGCGAAGGCGCCGATGGACGTCACGATCGGACGGTTCACCGGCGACCCCGTCAACGCCAAGAGCATCCTGGCCGTCCTGGCGCTCGACGCCCGGCACGGCGAGCAGCTCCGGTTGAGGGCCGAGGGCGAGGGCGCCGAGGAGATCCTCGACGCGCTGGTCCGGGTCATTGCGGAGCCGGATGCGTGAGCTGCTCGGCACCGGGGTGAGCCCGGGCGTGGGCGTCGGCCCCGTCCGGGTGGTGAGCGGTGACGTTCCCGAACCCCCCGCCGTGCCGTTCCGCGGCGACCGCGTCGCCGAGGCGGGACGGGCGCTGGCCGCGCTCGAGGAGGTCGGCCGGGAGCTGGAGTCCCGCGCCGGTGTGGCCTCGGGCGACGCCCGCGACATCCTCACCGCGCAGGCCCTGATGGCCCGCGACCCCGATCTGGCCGGCGAGGTCACCGTCGGGGTGTCGGCGGGGCTGACGGCCGAGCGCGCCGTGTACGAGTCGTTCGGGTTCTTCCGGGATCTGCTGGCGGGGGCGGGCGGCTACCTGTCGGCGCGCGTCGCGGACCTCGACGACGTCAGGGACCGGACCGTCGCCCGGCTGATGGCCGTCGCGGTGCCGGGGATGCCCGACGCCGACGAGCCTTACGTCCTGGTCTGCCAGGATCTGGCGCCCGCCGATCTGGCGCTGCTGGATCCGGAACGGGTCGTCGCCTTCGTCACGGAGGAGGGCGGCCCGATCGGCCACACCGCGATCCTGGCGCGGGCGATGGGCATCCCCGCGATCGTCTCCTGCCCCGGTGTGCTGGACCTGCCCGACGGCGCCCATGTCCTGGTGGACGGCGCGTCGGGGCGGGTGATCGTCGATCCGGCCGACGAGCAGGTCGCCCGGGCGCGGGCGGCGGCGCTGGCCCGCGCCGAGGCCGTCGGCAGCGCGACGGGGCCCGGCGGCACCAAGGACGGTCATCCCGTCCCGCTGCTGGCGAACATCGGCGGCCCCAAGGACATCCCGGCGGCCCTCGCCAGCGGTGCGGAGGGCGTCGGTCTGTATCGCAGCGAGTATCTGTTCATCGACGAGGACGTCCCGCCGACGGAGGCCGAGCAGATCCACGCCTACCGCCAGGTCCTGGAGGCGTTCCCGCGCGTGGTCGTCCGGGTCCTGGACGCGGGCGCCGACAAGCCGCTGTCGTTCCTGCCTCCCGCCGCGGTCGAACCCAATCCGGCGCTCGGCGAACGGGGCCTGCGGCTGCTGCGCCGCCACCCCTCGGTGCTCCGGGCCCAGCTCGGCGCGCTGGCGAAGGCCGCGGAGGGGCTTCCGGGACGGCTGCGCGTCATGGCGCCCATGGTGACCGACGCGGAGGAGGCGCGTTTCTTCACCGTCGCCTGCCGTGACGCTGGCCTCACCCACGCCGGGATCATGATCGAGGTTCCGGCGGCCGCGATCCGCGCCCGTGACATCGCCGAAGAGGTCGATTTCTTCAGTCTGGGCACCAACGACCTGGCCCAGTACGTTTTCGCCGTCGACCGTCAGGTCTCGAGCCTGACCCGCCTCCAGGACCCGTGGCGTCCGGCCCTCCTGGACCTCATGGCCATCGCGACCGAAGCGGCCCGCGCCTCGGGCAAGGGCTGCGGCGTCTGCGGCGAGGCCGCCGCCGACCCGATCATGGCCTGCGTCCTGGCGGGCCTGGGCGTCACATCCCTGTCGATGAGCGCCCCCTCGCTCCCGCTGGTCCGCGCGGCCCTGGCCGCCCACACCCTCACCGAATGCCAGTCCGCCGCCGCGGCCGCCCGCCG
>NZ_BAAGZI010000238.1:0-9115 GCF_054778695.1 Actinocorallia lasiicapitis | reverse complement strand
GCGCGCCCGTCAGCGCGGGCACCGCGATCGCGTGCTCGACGACGCTCCCCGTCAGCACCGCCCCCGTGTCGCCGGGGCGTATCCCGCGCCGGACCAGACCCGCGGCGGCGGAACGCACCGTCGCCGCGAACTGGGTATGGCCGACGGACTCCTGGCCGTCGCTCAGCACCGCTCCCCGCGCCGCACCCAGGACCGTGGCGGTGACGGTCTGGGCCGCGCCTGCCGGCGCTTGCTCTGGAACCCCGTTCAGCATGGCCTGAACGTACGCCGACAGACCCTCCGGCCGCATCCGAAGAATGTCGTAGTCCGATGTGTACATGGTGTCAGCCGGCTCCTTCGATGAGGGTTCTGCGACGTACCCGTCCGTCGGGCCCCCGAGGGATCTCCTCGACGATCCGCAGTGAGTGGACCCGCTGGTAGGCGGGCATTTCCGCGTTCACGAACGACAGCAGTTCGGGGGCCGGCCCGTGCAGGACGACGAACGCGACCGCCACCAGCCCCAGTTCGGGGTCGGGGACGGGGATGACGGCCGCGTCGGCGACCAGCGGATGCGACTGGAGCATGGCCGTCGGCCCGCTCTGGGGCGGTTCGGCGACCCCGGCCTCCATCCGGCCCATGATGTAGAGCCTGCCGTGGTCGTCGGCGAACCCCGCGTCACCTGTCCGCACCCAGGGTTCGGGGCCCGCGGCCATGGGCCCGTTCAGCCAGAGTTCGCCTGGCTCGTAGGACTCGTCGCGGCCCGAGAAGGTACGGATCTGCCACACCACATCGGGCAGGCCGCGCCCGACAGCGTCGAGCGTTCCCTCCTCGGCCGCCCGCATGTTGACGTGGGTCAGTCCGCCCGCCTCGGCCAGCCCGTAGGCCTGGCGGACCGGGCAGCGCAGCCGTTGCGCCGCCGCCCGTGCCGCCTCGGGCCGCAACGGCCCTCCGGTGGAGATGACCGAACGCAGTGCCCGCAGGTTGTAGCGTCCGACCTCCCGGTCATAGGCGAGTACTTCGACGAGCTGCGGGGTGAGCAGCGCGACGCTCACCGCGCGTTCCTGCAGGGCGGCCAGCAGATCGTGCCGGCCGGCCCCCGGCCTGGTGGTGATGGTGGATCCGGCCTGGAGCGCCGGGTTGAGCACGGAGGAGAACCCGATGACGTCGGTGAAGGGCAGCGCCGACAGGACGGTGTCGCTCTCGCCGTAGAGCCCGGCCGTCTGGGTCATCGCGGCGACGAGGTTGCGGTGGGTGAGCCGGACCATCCGCGGCTGCCCCGACGTGCCGCGCGTGTGCGCGATCATCGCCAGATCGGTGGCGGGTTCCAGCCGGGGCCGCGGCATGACGGGCCGTCCGCTGAACAGCCGGGAGAACGGCTCGACGTCGGGCTCCGAGCCGAAGCACAGCACCCGTTCCACGGACGTGTTCTCGACGGCGGCCAGCGCGATGTCCAGCAGCACCGGCCAGGTGATGAGCGCCCGCGCCCCGGTGTCGATGAGCTGGCGGTGCATGGCCGCCGCGGTCTCGGTGGGCCGGATCGGCGCGGCGACCGCCGCGGCGGCCAGCACCGCGTGCAGCGCCACCGCCAGTTCCGGGGTGTCGGGCAGATGGACGGCGATGACGGTGCCCTCGCCGAGGCCGTCGCGGCGCAGCCCCGCCGCGGCGGAGCCGACCAGGGAGATCAGCTCCGCGTAGGTGATGGTGCGGCCGGAGGAGGCGTCGGTCAGGGCGGTGCGCGCACCGCGCGACCGCTCGCCGAACACCGCCTGGGTGACGGTCACGTCCGGCACCATGCCACTGGGGATCATAAGTCGGAACGCTACGGACCGGCGGCGTCCGGCACATGCGCCGGACTGTGAAGATTCGTTCGTATTCAGTGGGGACTGGTGGCCGGGGACCATGTGTACACATGGTCCCCGGCACCGGTTCGGGCGCTACTTCTGGAAGCAGGGCTTGTCGAGTTTGAATCCCTGCGCGGTGGGGCCGGTGAACGGTTCCTTGATCACCTTCACCTTGGTGGGGGAGGCTTCGTCGGGCGCGGTGATCGCGGTGGTGCGCACCGCGCCCGCGTTCGGGTCGCCGGCGAAGTTGCCGCCGGTCACCATGCCCTCGTAGTCGACCGTGGACAGCGACTTGACGGCCTTGAGCAGGCCCTCACGGGTGAGTTCATTGGCGGCGGCGGCCTTCACCAGGGCGGCCTTCAGCGGGTAGGACCAGACCCAGCCCGCGGTGAAGCCGTCGTTGGGCGGGACGATGGGCGCGCCGATCGCGGTGAGGGTGTCGCGCATGGCCTTGTGGCCGGGGGTGTCGGTCTGGAACGGCAGCCACGGCGCGGACTGCCAGTACAGGGCCTTCAGCGCGGGCGCCGCGGGCGAGGCGATGAGGCCGGGGTTCCAGGTCGGCCCGGTGCCGATGAAGCGGCCCTTGTAGCCGCGTGCGGCGGCCTGGCCGACGATGGTGGCGGCGTCGGTCGGCCCGGTGGTGAGGATGACCAGGTCGGGCTTGTTCTTGACGATCGCCTCGATGGCGCGGCCCTGGTTCTCCTGTCCCGGCGGGGTCTCCAGGTCGGTGAAGGCCAGCTTGTTCTGTTCGGCGGCGTACTTGGCGCCCGCCGCGGCGTCGCCGCCGTAGTCGCCCGGGTTGTGGACGGCCATGACGGTCTTGGGCTTGACGGTCTCGACCGCGTAGTCGACGGCGTTCATCGACTCCACGCAGTACGACGCCCCGGATTCGAGGATCACGTCCTCGAAGTTCCACAGCGAGGTCCACGACGCGGGTGTCGCGACGACCTTGTTGGTACGCATGTCGTCGATGACGGCGGCGGTCGTGGGGGAGCCGAGGGTCTGCGCGAGCGCCAGGACCTTCCCCTTGATCTCCTGGTAGACCTGCGCGTGGGTCTCCGGCGAGTACTTGTTGTCGCGGACGTACTTGGTGACGTCGACGTCGTAGCCGCCGATGCCGCCCTGCTGGTTGACCCGCTTCCAGAACGCTTCCTGCGCCTTGGTGATCGGCACGGCGAGCGCCTTGAACGGGCCGACCGTCAGGTCGGAGATGGTGCCCAGGTAGATGCAGCCGTTCTTGGGGTTGACGGCGTCCGGACAGGCCTCCTTGGTCACTCCGGGAGCGCCGGATTCGGTGTCGTCGCCGCGTCCGCAGGCCGTGAGCAGCAGGGCCGACGCGGTGAGCACGGCGACACCGGTCTTCAGCGTGGTTCTCTTCATCTGGTTCTCCTCCGAGGTGGGGGGATGGGAGGTCAGTAGGAGAAGGGGTAGGTCTTCCAGTAGTTGCGCTGCCGGATCCAGAGCCCGTACATCCCCCGGGGCTCGAAGATCAGGAAGGCGATGATGAGCACTCCGTAGAGGGCGGAGTCGACCTGGTAGATGTTGGGGAACTCGGCGGAGTCGGCGCTGACGAACGGCAGGATCGCGGGGAGCTCGCGGGTGAGCCGCGGCAGCAGGGTCAGGGCGAGCGCGCCCATGATCGAGCCGGAGATCGTGCCCGCTCCGCCGATGAGGATCATGGCGATGTACTGGATCGACATCCCCAGGTTGAACGAGCCGGGGTCCATGAACCCCGTCACCGTGTACAGCAGCGACCCGGCGACCCCCGCGTAGAACGACGAGACGGCGAACGCCAGGGTCTTGGTGCGGGCGACGTCCACGCCGATGACGGCCGCGGCGATGTCGCGGTCCCGGACGGCCGTGAACGCGCGCCCGACCCGCGATCTGACCAGGTTCCGCGCGCACAGCGCCCCGATGGCGAGCACGACCAGCGCCAGCCAGAACATCTTCTGCTCACGTGTGTACGCACCCGGGACGTCGAGCCGGATGCCGAACAGCGACGGCACCGCCGCCGGACGTCCGACGCCGGGCCCGCCGCTCAGGTCCGACCACTCCTTGAGCAGGTGTTCGCCGAGGAAGACCAGGCCGAGTGTGACGATCGCGAGGTAGAGGCCCCGCAGCCGGGTGGCGAGCGGCGCGACGATCACCCCGGCGACCGCGGCGACCAGCCCCGACGCGATGATCCAGAACGGCAGGAAGTCGAGCCCGAACCCGATGGTCCTGCCGTCCTTCGGGCCGGACAGCGCGGCGCCGGTGTAGGCGCCGATGCCGAGGAAGAAGGCGTGCCCGAGGGAGATCTGCCCGGCGTACCCGGTGACGAGGTTGAGCCCGATCGCCCCGACCGCGGCGATCATCCCGACGGTCAGGAGCTGGAGCAGGTCGTCGGCGACCTGGAGCGGGGTGAGCGCGGCGACGGCCAGCAGCGTGAGCACCCCCGCGCGTTTGGCGGGCGTGTCGAGCAGCCCCATGTCCTGCCGGTAGGAGGTGTGCAGCAGCGGACGGCTCATACCCGTTCCACCTCCCTGGTCCCGAACAGGCCGTACGGCCGGATCAGCAGGACCGCCAGCATCAGCACGTACGGGGTGACGGACGCGAAGTTCTCGCCCAGCCAGGGCGCGTGGTCGGCCTGGTAGGTGCCGACCATCGCCTCGCCGACCCCGATCACCAGCCCGCCGATGACGGCCCCGCCGAGCGAGTCGAGACCGCCCAGGATGATCGCCGGCAGCGCCTTGAGCGCGATGATCCAGATGTTCTGGTCGATGCTGTTGCCCGCGCCGACCAGGATCCCGGCCAGCGCGGCGAGCCCGGTGCCGAGCGCCCAGCTCAGCGCGAACACCTGCCCGACGTCGACGCCCTGGGCGAGCGCCGATTCCTGGTCGTGCGACGCGGCCCGCATCGCCAGCCCGTGCCGGGTGTACCGGAAGAACGCGAACAGCAGGACCACGCAGACGGCCGTGGCCACGAGCATCGCCAGATACCGCTGCTGGACGTCCACGCCGAGCAGCCGGACGGTGTCGAGCCGCCAGGGGTCGCCGACCTGCCGGACGTCCAGCCCGATGAACCCGCCCGCGACCACCCGGATCAGCACGTCGAGACCGAGTGTGATGATCGCGACGACGAACACGGGCCGGCCGACCATCGGCCGGATCGCGACCCGTTCGACGCCGAGGCCGAGCAGCGACACCCCGACGATCGCGACCAGAGACGCCGCCCAGAAACCCAGGTCGTCCGCCAGATAGGTGACCGTCACGGCCCCGGCCAGCATGAACGCGGGCTGCGCGAAGCTGATCACCCGGGTGGACTTGTAGATGATGACGAAGCCGAGGGCGAGCAGGGCGTACACCGACCCGTTGCCCAGACCTCGCAAGAGGGACTGCCAGAACTCGTTCAGCGCGGCCTCCGCGGCGGGTACAGGGTGGCGATGAGGTCGGCGAACGCCGTTTCGAGCGCTCGGCGCTTCACCTTCTGGGTGGCGGTGAGCTCGCCGTCCTCGTGGTCGAGCTCCTTGGGGATCAGCCGGAAGTCCTTGATCTGCTCGACCCGGGCGAGCCGCTCGTTGACGTCGCGGACGACCCCCTGGATCAGCTCCCTGACCTCGGGCCGTTCGCTGAGGTCGCGGTAGGTCGTGTAGGGCAGTTTCCGGCGGCGCGCCCAGTCGCCGACGGTGTCGCCTTCGACGCCGATCAGCGCGGTCAGGTAGGCGCGCCGGTCGCCGATGACGACGGCCTCGCGCACGTAGGGCGACGCCTTGAGCGAGTTCTCGATCTCGGCGGCGGCGATGTTCTTGCCGCCCGCCGTGATGATGATCTCCTTCTTCCGGCCGGTGATCCGGACGTAGCCGTCGTCGAGGGAGCCGACGTCGCCGGTGGCGAGCCAGCCGTCGGCGTCCAGGACCTCCGCGGTGGCGTCGGGGCGGTTCCAGTAGCCGGCGAACACTCCGGCGTGGCGGGTGAGGATCTCGCCGTCGTCGGTGATCCGCAGCTCCACGCCGTCGCGGGGTTCGCCGACGGTGCCGAGCCTGATCCGTCCCGGCACGTTCGCGGTGGCCACGCCGGTGTTCTCGGTCATCCCGTACACCTCGTGCATCGGCACCCCGATGCCCATGAAGAACCGGAGCACTTCGGGCGCGATCGGCGCCGCGCCCGAGGCCGCGTAGCGGACGTACCGCATCCCGAGGCGTTCGCGCAGCGCACGGAAGCAGAACAGCCAGCCGGCCGCGTACAGCAGCCGGGTGCGCGTGGTGTGCCGTCCGCCGGTGGCGACGAGGCCGTCGCCGATCCGGGCGGCGACCCGCAGCCAGAACCGGGTGGTGTGCCGTTTGACGGCGGTGGCCTGCCCCGCGCCGATCTCGACCTGCGCGAGGACCTTCTCCCAGATCCGCGGCACCCCGAACAGGATGGTCGGCTGCACCTCGCGCAGGTTGGCCTGGACGGTCTCGATCGACTCGGCGAAGTTCACCTGCACCCCGCTCGAGGCGTTGAACCACGTGGTGAAGATCCGTTCGGCGACGTGGCAGAGCGGCAGGTAGGAGACGATCAGATCCTTCTCCGACGGCGGCGGCTGGATGAAGCCGTCCTGGAGCGTGCTGATCGCGAAGGCGACGTTGGCAGCCGTGAGCATGGCGCCCTTCGGCGGCCCCGTCGTGCCGGAGGTGTACACCAGGGTGACGAGGTCCTCGTCGCGGGCGGCGCCCATCCGGTCGGCGACGGCGTCGGGGAACTCCGTGCGGTGCCGTTCGCCCAGGGCGAGGAAGTCCGGCCAGGCCAGCAGCCGCGGGTCGTCGTAGGTGATGCCGCGCGGCTCCAGGTAGACGATGTGCAGCAGCGCGGGAGCGTCCACTTCGAGGGCTTTGTCGACCTGCTCCTGGTCCTCGGCGAACAGGATCGACGCGCCGCTGTCGGTCAGCAGATGCGCGACCTCCGTGACCGGGTTGGTGGGATACAGCCCGGTCGTGACGCCCCTGACGGCCACCGTCCCGAGATCCGCGAACAGCCATTCGCGCCGGTTGTCGGCCTGGACGGCGACCCGGTCGCCGGTCGCGTGGCCGAGGGCGAGCAGCGCGTGCCCGACGGTCTCGGCGGTCCGCCAGTACTCCGCCCAGGTCACCTCCTGCCAGATCCCGCGGTCCTTCTCCCGCATCGCGACGCCGTCGGGGCTGCGCGCGGCCCGGTCGCGGACCAGCTCGGCGATGGTCATGACGCCTCGCCCAGATAGGCGCGGATCACTTCGGGGTCGCGCCGGATCTCCTGGGGTGTGCCCACGGCGAGCGGCACCCCGAAGTCGACGGCGAGGATCCGGTCGGCCAGATCCATGACCAGCCCCATGTCGTGCTCGACCAGGATCATCGGCACGCCCAGCTCGGCGCGGATGTCGAGGATGTAGCGGGCCATGTCCTCGGTCTCCTCCAGGTTCATCCCGGCGACCGGCTCGTCCAGCAACAGGAGCTTCGGCTCCATGGCCAGGGCGCGGCCGAGTTCGACGCGCTTCTGCACGCCGTAGGGGAGCAGCCCGACGGTGTGCCGCCTCCACTGCTCGAGCTCCAGAAAGTCGATGATCTCCTCGACGGCCGCGCGGGCGGCCAGCTCGGCGCGGCGCGCCCGGCCCAGCCACGCCATCGCCGCCAGCGGCCCGTAGCGGGTGTGCTGGTGGCGGCCGAGCATCAGGTTGTCCAGGACGGTCAGCCCGGAGAACAGTTCGACGTTCTGGAAGGTGCGGGCCATGCCCCGCGCCGCGATCCGGTGCGGGCGCATCCCCAGCAGCGGCTCGCCGAGGAACGTCACCGCGCCCTCCTGCGGCCGGTAGATGCCCGACAGCACGTTGAAGATCGAGGTCTTGCCCGCGCCGTTCGGGCCGATGACGGCGAACAGCTCGCGCTCCCGGACGTCGAAGGAGACCCCGTCGATCGCCCGCACCCCGGCGAAGGAGAGCTTGACGTCCTCCACTCTCAGCACCGTCATGACAGCCACCGCTTGCGCCGCTTGTAGTGCTTGACGTCGCGGAAGGAGCGGGCGGCGCCCTCCGCGCCCAGGCCCAGGTAGAACTCGCGGATGTCCTCGTCGGCGAGGAGTTCGGCGGCGGGCCTGTCCATCACGATCCGGCCGTTCTCCAGGACGTAGCCGTGGTCGGCGATGTCGAGGGCCATCGTCGCGTTCTGCTCCACCAGCAGGACCGTCGTGCCCTGGTCGTTGATCTCGACGATGATCTCCTTGATCTGCTGGACCAGCCGGGGGGCCAGGCCCAGGCTCGGTTCGTCCAGGAGCAGCAGTTCCGGATCGGACATCAGCGCCCGGCCGACGGCCAGCATCTGCTGCTCGCCGCCCGACAGGTAGCCGGCCGTGCCGTCGCGCCGCTTCAGCAGCACCGGGAACAGGTCGTAGACGCGGGTGAGGTTCTCCCGCTGGCGTTTCGGCGCGGTATGGCCGCCGATCCGCAGGTTCTCCTCGACCGTGAGCTCGGCGAAGATCCGCCGCCCCTCCATCACCTGCCGGACGCCGTGCCGCACCACTTTGGCGGGCTTGAGCTGGTGGAGGGGCCTGCCGTCCAGCTCCACCGCGCCCTTGGTGATCTTTCCGTCGTGCACGTCGAGGAGTCCGGAGATCGCGCGCAGCAGGGTGGTCTTGCCCGCGCCGTTGGCACCCAGCAGCGCCACGATCCGGTTCCGGGGGACCTGCAGGCTCACCCCGCGCAGCACCAGGACGACATCGTGATAGACCACCTCGAGATTCCGTACCGCGAGCACCAGCCGCACCGCCGATCAAGTGTTGTGTAGATCACACTGATTGCCCGGGATGTCTCCGGCAAGACCCCCGCCGTTACCGGTTCGGTAACGGGCCGCTCACGGGAACGCTCCACATCCGAGAATCCGACGACCGGGAATCTCTCGGGCGGATTTTCCGGAAGTGGGAGGCCAGGGCGGTGCGCGTGGATAAAGTTCACTCGTTGTCGGCAACAGCCTTACGCGCCGTAAGCAGGCGGCTCAGGAGCGGCATTGAGCGGAATCAGCGAGACGACTCCGGGACCGGAGTTCTCAGAGCTGATGGCCGGAGCGGCGTTCGAACTGTCCACCGTCGACCTCAACGACTGCGTCACCGCGATCCTCCGCCTCGTGCTGCGGTACCTCGCCGACCGCGCCGCGGTGGTCCTCCCCGACGACGACGGCGGGTTCACGGCCTTCCGGACCACCGCGGACGGCCGGACCGTCCGCGACGCGTGCGCCGCCGATCCCGGCAAGGAACCGGAACAGGCGCTCGCGCTGCTGGAACCGCGCGGCACCCCGGCCGTCCTGCCGCTGGGCG
>NZ_BAAGZI010000237.1:0-9132 GCF_054778695.1 Actinocorallia lasiicapitis | reverse complement strand
GAAGCCGAGACGGCTGCGCCCCCCAAGCGCACCCGCCGCGCCCCCGCGAAGGCAGACGCCCCGGCCGAAGCCTCCCCGGAGCCCACGTCCAAGCCCGTCCGCCGCACCCGCGCCAAGGCCACCCCGCCCCCCGCGGAACCAACGGAAGCGCCCTAACCAGCACCACCCACAGAGATCCGCCCGCCACCCGCGGGCGGATCTTTCGTTTCCCCCGACCGAAGCCCCCGTGCGGAGAGGATCAGCGGAGGGTGAGGGCGGTGGTGGGGTGGTCGGTGATGAGGACGGTGACGCGGGGGTCGTGGAGGAAGCGGCGGAGGGAGCGGGGGGTGTTGACGGTCCAGAGCATGGCGGGGTAGCCGGCGCGGTGGCAGCGGGCCAGGACGCCCAGGTAGGCGAGGCGGTAGTTGAGGGCCACCCAGTCGGCGCCGGACGCTCTCAGGCGGGCGACGGGGCGGAAGACGTCCGACAGGAAGCCGCGCTGCCAGAGGGAGCGGCCGATCGACAGGGCGCACAGGACGTCGGGGCGGGTCCGCTTGATCAGCGCGATCGAGGCCGCCGACTTGGTGGTGACGACGTAGTTGCCGCGGCCCATGATCTCGTCGGCGAGGGCGACGAGATCCAGTTCGTGGCCCTCCTCCTTCAGGTCCAGATGGGCCCGTGCGCGGCCCTGGAGGATCTTCAGGGCGTCCTGGACGGACGTGCAGGGGTCGCCGGTCAGCGGGTCGTGGCGGACGAGGAGATCGCCTGTGGGGCCGCGCCGGATGTCCAGCTCGACATAGTCGACGCCCGCGGCCAGGGCGCGGGCGAGGGCGGCGGGCTCGTCGTCGGAGTCGCGGCGGTGGGCGGAGACCATGGCCATGACGCCACAAGTTACCGGTCGGAGATGGCAGGGAAGGCGCACTACACGTTTGGGTTGGTAGGTTGAAGCACCGTGAGTACTCCCCGGTTTCTTGACATGCCCTCCGTGGTCCGGCGCACGCGCCTGGAGACGGAGCGTGGGAGCTTCGCCGCGCTCGAAGCGGTGCCGATAGGCGAGCCGGAACGCTGCCCGGCCCTCCTCGTCCCCGGCTACACCGGTAGCAAAGAGGACTTTCTCGGCATTCTCCAGACCCTGACGCGGGCCGGACGCCGGGTCGTGGCCGTCGACATGCGCGGCCAGTACCAGTCCCCCGGCAGCCCGGACGACCCCGACGCCTACACGATCGCCGCGCTCGGCGCGGACATCGCGTCGCTGGTCGAGTCGATGGGGCCGCACCCCGTCCATCTGGTCGGCCACTCCTTCGGCGGGCTCGTCACCCGCGAGACCGTGCTGTCCGATCCGACCCCGATCGCGTCGTTCACCCTGATGTCGTCGGGGCCGGCGGCCGTCACGGGCCCGTCGGCGCAGCGCGCGGCCGCACTCCGTGACGCCCTCGCCTCGCTGACCATGGAGGAGATCTTCGATCTCAAGCTGGGCCCCGACTATCTGGCCGCCGGGCACCCCGCGGAGATCGTCGCGTTCCTGCGGGCGCGGAACACCGGCACCTGCCCGCAGGGCCTGATCCGGATGGCGGGTGAGCTGCTGAGCGCCCCCGACAAGGTCGACGAGCTGACCAAGGTCGCCGACGACGCCGATCTGCCGATCATGGTGCTCTGCGGCGAGGACGACGACGTGTGGGATCCGCGCGTCCAGGCCGCCATGGCCGACCGCCTCGACGCGTCCCGCGTGGTCATTCCGGGCGCCGCCCACTCCCCCGCGTGGGATGCCCCGGAGACCACCGCCCATGCCCTGACCGACTACTGGAACGCCGCCGAACGTCGCTAGACCAGCGGGTTCCTAACGTCGGGGGTATGCGCTCACCC
The DNA here is from genome assembly GCF_054778695.1 of Actinocorallia lasiicapitis. Lineage (NCBI taxonomy): Bacteria > Bacillati > Actinomycetota > Actinomycetes > Streptosporangiales > Thermomonosporaceae > Actinocorallia > Actinocorallia lasiicapitis. The sequence continues at coordinate 7,290 of NZ_BAAGZI010000237.1, read as the reverse complement.
CTCGGCCACGACGTCTCATTGAAGATCCACACGGATCCGGCGATGTGGGTGGCGGGCGTCCGCGCCCTGATGCTCCAGGCGTTGCATCCGGTCGCGATCCACGGCGTCTGGCAGAACTCCGATTTCGAGAACGATCCGATGGGCCGGCTGTGGCGGACCGCCGACTATGTGGGCGTCCAGACCGCGGGAACGCCGCAGGAGGCGGCCGAGGCGGGCCGTCGGCTGCGGGCCCTGCACGCGCGGCTGCGTTTCACCGATCCGGCGACGGGACGGGTGCACCGGGTCGACGAGCCCGATCTGCTCCGCTGGGTCCACTGCGCCGAGGTCGGCTCGTTTCTGGAGGTCACCCGCCGCGCCGGGCTCCGAGTGACTCCGGCAGAGGCCGACCGCTATCTCGCCGAGCAGTCGATCTCCGCCCGCCATGTCGGCCTCAACGACGCCCCCGCCTCAGTTCCGGCACTACGCGCCTACTTCCGCACCCAACGGCCCCTCCTGCGCCTGACCCCCGAAGCCAAGGCGGCCTGCACCTTCCTGCTCCGCCCCCACCTCACCGGCACCTGGCGCACGCTCCTCCCCGCCTGGGTCCCCCTGGCAACCCTCGCCTACCAGTGCCTGCCACCCTGGGCCCACCGCTCCTACACCCTGATCCCCTGCCCCCCAGCCCCCCTCACCACCCTGGCCCTGCGCACCTTCCGCCGAGCCGGCCTCCTCATCCCCCTCACCTTCCGCGACCGCACCACCGCCCCCCGAGCCCTCTCCCACACCCTCATCGACCAAGCGCCGAGTGGGGTGGTGGAGGGGCGGATTCGGTAGGGGTAAGGATACACTTACGCGGATTTGTCTCATGGGAGGTGGCTGATGGTGGCGACGGTGGCGGCTCCGGAGAGCGTGACGTGGCGGGTGCACATCGATCGGGCGATGTGGGTGGGCGGGGTGCGGGGGCTGATGCTGCAGGCGCTGCACCCGATGGCCATGTGGGGGGTGTGGCAGAACTCCAACTTCCAGGAGGACCCGTTCGGACGGCTGCAGCGGACCGCCGACTTCGTCGGGATGGCGACCTTCGGGGCGCACGAGGAGATCGAGGAGCTGGCCGCGAAGGTGCGCGGGATCCACCGGCGGCTGCGGATCCTCAACCACGACACCGGGAAGACCGAACGGCTCGACCAGCCCGAACTGCTCCGCTGGGTGCACTGCGCCGAAGTCTCCTCCTACCTGGACGTCGCACGCCGTGCCGGGCTGCCGCTGACACCGGCGATGGCCGACCGGTACTACAACGAGCAGCGCCACACCGCCACCTATGTCGGGCTGCACGCCGACGACATCCCCGGCAGCACCGCCGAGATGGACGCCTACTTCACCGAGATGCGGCCCGTGCTCCGCGTCACCGAAGAGGCCCGCGCCACCGCGAAGTTCCTCATCTGGCCGAAGCTTCCGGAGAACCTCCGCTTCCTCGCCCCCGGCAAACCGGCCTATTTCCCTTTCGGCGCGCTCTGCTACTACTCGCTGCCCGCCTGGGCGCGCGCAATGTACGGACTGCTCCCCGAGGTGCCCTCGCCCGCGGTGACGGCGGCGCTCCGCTCGTTCCGGCTGGCGATGAACGCGATCCCCGAACCCGTCCACGACCACGCGTTCATGAAGCCGACACGGGACATGCTCGCCCGCGCCCGGCACCGGCTCGCCGACGACGGCTACGACCTCACCAAGGGCCTGTACGGGCTCCGCGACCCCCGCCGCTGGCCCGCCCCCTCCCCTGCGCACGGCTCCCCTGCCCGCTAAGGGCGCCACGGGACGGTCCTCCAGCGCCGCCCACGGCGCCTTCTTCCCGGCCGCCGCCTGGCCTTCCGGGCAGTGCTTGGCGAAGTCGCACCAGCCGCAGAGCGGCCCGGGGCTCGGCGGGAAGACGGAGTCGTAGGGCGCGTGGTCGGGCGGTGCGTCGACAGGGCGTCGCGGCGCCGGGATCCGGTTGCGGTAGGCGTCGTCGGCGTCCGCGCATTCGGCGGCGATCGCCTCGGCGCGCCGTAGCTGCCGGGCCAGGCTCTGATCGGTGTGCTGCCAGCTCACGACCTCGCCCGTGGGCAGATGGTGCAGCTCGACCGTGTGGCACGGCTTGCGCAGCACCCGGGAGGCCGCGATCGCGTACAGCGCCAGCGCCAGTGACCCCCGCGCGTCGTCCGACGTCAGCGGCCGGCGGCCCGTCTTGTAGTCGACGACGGCCAGCTCCGCGGCGCGCTCGGCGAGCCGGTCGATCCGGCCGATCACCGCGATCGCCTCGGTCTTGGTGGCGACGGTGCGCTCCACGCCGACCGGTTCGTCGGCCGGATCCAGGGCGGCGGCGTACTCCTCGACCATGGCGCGTGCGCGCTCGCGCCAGGCCGCCGACTGCTCGCCGTCCCGGAAACCCTCCGTCAGCCAGCCGCGCGCCAGCAGCGTGCCCGCCATCGGCGCGGTGCGCTGCTCCAGCGGCAGCCGCCACCACGCGGCGAGCGCGTTGTGGACGGCCGCGCCCATGCTGTTATGCGCCCAGGGCAGCCCTTTGGACGGCATCGGCCGATCCAGGTAGGTCATCCGATACCGGCGCGGGCAGTCGAGCCAGTTGTTCAACCGCGACGGCGTGCACGAATACAGCCGTCGCGGCATACCCTCAAGACCGAGCTGCTCCACGCTGAGACCACTCCACGTCGGATCGCGGCGCCCCCGAGGCGGGACGCGTCAGAATCACCCTACGTAGAGGGTCGGACAGTTTCAGCGAGGACCGGGAAGGCTACTCGTCGTCCGCGGCGACACGGCCGAGCGAGTACCACGACTCCCAGCGGTCCGCTTCCTCGCCGACCGTGGTCTCCTCGCCCTGGGCGGGCAGGACACGCGTGTCGCCGGGGATCTGCCCGAACTGGGCGCTGATCGAGTTCAGCTGGGCGTGCAGCTCGGGGAACTCGCCGCCGATCGAACCGGGACGCCCGCGCAGCAGGGTGTGGCCGGTGAACAGCACCGACTCGCCCTCGCTGTACAGCGACACGCTGCCCGGGGTGAAGCCCGGCGTGTGCAGCACCTCGAGCTGGACGCCCGCGATCTCGAACGCGCCGCCGTCCTCGAGGTAGGTGTCGGGTTCGAGCGACTTGAGGTCGTCGTCCTCGTTCTCCAGGGCGAGCTTGCGGAAGTGGTCCCGCCACAGGGCGCGGTCGGCGCGGTGCAGCAGGATCTCGGCGTCGCCGCGCTCCTCGTCTGCCGCGACCTCCAGGACGGTCGACAGCACGTTGTCGCGCCCGTTGGTGCAGACGACGGCCATCACCTCCCGGCCGTCGACGACCTTGAGGATCGCCTCGGCGTCGTTCGCGGGGTCGATGACGATGACTTCCTCGTCGTCGCCGATGATCCACGAGTTGACCTCGACGGTGAACTCCTCGTCGTCCACCGTTACCGGGCCGCTCGTAACAACTTGTTCAATGCGCGCAGTCACGGGGGCAGACTATCCGGCTTCGATGAAGGAACGCACGGCGTCGGCGGACAGTTGGACCGCGATGGCCGCCAGGAGCAGGCCCGCGATCCTGCTGACCAGCTCCACTCCGTTCTCCTTGATGATCCTGTTGATCACCACGGAGAACCGCATCGTGGCCCAGAGCACCAGCACGACCGCGACGATCGCCGCGCAGAGCGACGCGATCTTCGGCTCCGCGCCGTCGGCCCGCTGGACGAAGACGATCGCCGCGACGATCGCGCCGGGACCGGCCAGCAGGGGCGTCCCGAGCGGCACCATCGCGACGTTCAGGTTCCTGTCGCCGAGCTCGTCGGTCGGCCCGGCACGTCCCATGAGCAGGTCGAGGGCGACGAGCAGGAGCAGCAGCCCGCCGGCGAGCTGGAGCGCGGGCACCGTGACGCCCAGGTAGTCGAGGACGACCCGGCCGAACACCGCGAATCCGGCGATGACCCCGAACGCGACGGTCGCGGCGGTGCGCGCCATCCGCTGCCGCTGCTTCTCGGGGTAGCCCTTGGTCAGGGCGAGGAAGACCGGCACCAGGCCCGGCGGGTCGGTGATCACGATGAGGGTCACGAAGGCCTCACCGAAGAAGCGGACGTCGAAGAAGGAGTTCATCTCCCCCGTCAACTACCCGCGGACGGCTCCAGCCTGGGGCAGGCCGCCCCATAGGGAAGGTCAAGATCCATTCCGGGTTCCCGCAGGTCGGTCAGGGTGAGCGAGCCGATCATCAGCGCGCCCGCCTCGGCGGGCCACAGGATCGCCCAGAGCCAGCGACCCAGCGCCTCGCCCACGTAGACGGCCCGGTCGGGCGCGCCCTGCACCGACCAGAGCGGCAGCGGACGCCCCGCCGCGGTGACCTTCGCGTGCGGCGGTCCCTGCGCGAACTCCGTGCCCGGATCGGGCCCCGGCATCCCGGCGAACTGGGCGCCGAGCCCCACCCCGAGCTCCTCGGAGATCAGCAGCATGTCGGCGGGGCCCGAGGTCAGCCCTGGGCCCGTCACGGCGACGCCCGTCGCCCGCGACCCCGCCCTGTCGTCGCCCGCGTGCAGGAAACCGGTGACCAGCCAGCCGAGCGGCAGCGGCCACGGCAGCCAGATCGGGACTTTCGCCGTCTTCCGGACGGCCGCCAGCCCCTCCTTCGACGGGCTCCCCGGCGGCAGCAGAGGCAGCACGGAACCGTGCGCCGCGCAGGCCCACTCGCTGGACCAGGCGTTCGGCGGCTCTAGTGGCCCGCGACAGCGCGGGCACGTCGGTTCCGGCCTCACGATTACTCACAGTCGCCGTTCAGCGCCGTCAAGTCAAGGGCGATTAGCTAAGTACTTCCCAAAAGTCTTTACTGGTGGGGTGCGATGCGTCGGTGCGGTGATCGTCAGGGACGGCTCCCTTCTCCTGGTCCGGCGGGGCAGACCGCCCGGCCTCGGCCGGTGGAGCATCCCCGGCGGACGGGTCGAACCGGGCGAGTCCGACGCCGCGGCCGTCGCCCGTGAGGTCTTGGAGGAGACGGGCCTTGTGGTGACGGTCGGCGACCGTGTCGGCGGCGTCACCCTGAAGGCGCTCGCCGACCCCGACGGCCCCGTCCTGCGCCCCGGACGTCCCGCGATCCGCACCTACGACGTGCACGACTACGCCGCGGAGGTCGTCTCCGGCTCCCTCACCGCCGGTTCGGACGCCGCCGACGCCCGCTGGTTCCCCTTCGAGACCCTCGACTCCCTCGAAACAACCGAAGGACTCCTGAACGCTCTGCGGACCTGGCGAGTCATACCCGGGTAAAGTCGTTACCACCGCTTGACTCGAGGGGATGCACGAATGCAAGAGATCCAGTTCCGGCTGACGGACCGGCAGCGCAAGCTCTACCTGGTCCTGGCCGCGATCTGGGGCGTGGTCGCCCTGATGAACATGGTGATCAGTTTCGGCCGGGGGCTCACCTACCTGGTCCTCGCCGGAGTGATGGTCGGCTACTACTTCCTGTTCGCGCGGTTCGGCGTCGACCTCAGCGCGCAGGGCGTGACCTTCCGCGGCTGGCAGACCAAGACCGTCCCGTGGAACCAGATCGTCTCGGTGCAGCAGACCAAGTTCTGGTTCCAGGACAGGGCGCTGTTCACGTTCGCGGACGGCTCGTCCAAGCGGTCGTGGGCGCCTCTGCACTACTTCTCGATGCCGGACCGCGAGTTCGCGCTCAAGGTGCAGGGCATCCAGCAGTGGCACCAGCAGTACGCGTCCGTGGCGGCGCAGCAGCCCACGTTCGGCCAGCCGCAGCAGCAGCAGTACGGCCAGCCGCAGCCCTACGGGCAGCCGCAGGGCCTGCCCCAGCAGGGTGTTCCGCCGCAGGGCCACGGCCAGCCGGGCTACCCGCAGCAGGGCGTGCCGCAGCAGGGGTACCCGCAGCAGTACGGGCAGCCGCAGGCCTACGGGCAGCAGCCGCCCGCGCCGCCGTACGGGCAGCAGCCCGTCCCGCCGCAGCAGGGGCAGAGCGGCCCGCCGCCCGGCGAGTGGACCCAGGTCTTCGGCGCCGGCGGCCAGGACCCCAACCAGCGCTGACGTTCAGACCCGCTCCGGAACCGGTGTCGCCGCCGGTTCCGGCTGCGGGGTGACGGTCGCGATCCGCCGCCGCTTCGCCAGCCACAGGACGGCCGCCGCGTACAGCGCCAGCGGCGGGACGTCGATCAGCAGCACCCACCAGGGCGCGCCGCCCTGCTCCAGCGAGCTGCCGAGCTCGCCGATCGCCGCGGGCAGCAGGAACGCCATCAGGTTGTTCAGCACGTGCAGCGCGATCGACGCCTCCAGCCCGCCCGTCTTGATGACGAGCCACGCCGCGATCATCGCGAAGCAGAAGATGTCGAGCATCGCCCAGCCGGTGTAGCCGTGGCCGAGCACGAACACCGCACTGCTGACGATCATCGCGGGCAGCGGGGTGGCGAGCTTCCAGTACGAGCCGATCGCCTGCATCAGCCAGCCGCGGAACACGAACTCCTCGGCCGCCGACTGGAACGGCACCAGCAGGACGATCATGAGGGCGGGTCCGAGGAACCGTTCCCAGCCGACGAACGTCTCGCCGGTGGCGTCGGGCTCGACGACCAGCCCGACCAGCAGGTTCAGCGCGTACGACACGACCACGAACCCGACGCCGAGCAGCGCGCAGACCGCGAGCCACTTCCACCGCATCCGTCCGACGACGGAGATGACGGTCCCGGCGGGCCGCCGTCCCACCGCCCAGGTGACGAACAGGACGATCGGCGTCAGCACGGCCAGCAGCGTCAGGTTGAGCGCCAGGTCCTCGGTGCTCCCCATGATGGGCGCCCCGGCGTCGTCGAACCGCACGGCCTTCCCGCTGATCGCGACGTGCAGCAGCATCCATCCGAGCATCACCCCGATGACCGCGACGAGCGCCATCCCCACCAGCGCGAACAGCCCCAGCACCGGCCGCCACCACCGAAACGCCGCGTTCCGCCCCAACCTCAGAAACGAAAGCCCCGCCCCGACCCCCACCCCCCAAGGCACCTTCGCCGCCGCAACCCACTTCCCCCCATCCCAGACCATCCCCCCAGCAACCCCATACCCATACCCCGCATACGGCCCGGCGTTCGGACCACCCGCATACGGGCCACCCGCATACGGCCCTGCGGCATTCGGACCGCCCGTGTAGGGACCCGGCGCGTTCGGTTCGCCCGTATTCGGATCACCGCCGTACGGGCCTCCCGCTGGGGGCATTCCGGGGTATCCCTGCCCCTGGCCGGGCCCTGCGCCGTTCTGCGGCATCGGCGGCTGCGGCCCTCCGGGCCAGGTGTACGCGACCGGCCCGCCCGCGACCGGCGCACCGG
>NZ_BAAGZI010000236.1:0-9134 GCF_054778695.1 Actinocorallia lasiicapitis | reverse complement strand
CGTCGTCGGCATTGATCCCGTCCAGCGCGGTGCCCGCCTCGTCGAGGATCTGGGTGATGTCGGCATCGGTGGCGCGGACGTCGCCGGGTTCGCCTTCGTAGGCCTCGTCGGTGGTGCCGAGCAGGAGGTGGTCTTCCCAGGGGATGGCGAAGGAGACGCGGTATTTGTCGATGGGGACGGTGACGGCGGCTTTCCAGGGCTGGTGGCGTTTGACCACGATGTGGGCGCCCTTGGACAACCGGACACTCGGAGCCGCCCCGGGGTCTTCCATCGTCCGGAGTTTGTCGACCCATGGGCCTGTGGCGTTCAGCACCAGGCGGGCGGACACGGAGAATTCGGTGCCGTTCAGGGCGTCGCGGAGATCCGCGCCCACGACCCGCCCGGCAGAGGTCCGCAGGCCCTGCACGGCGGCGTGGTTGAGGACCACCGCACCCGCCGCCACCGCCGCCCGCACCGTCATGATCGCAACCCGGGAATCATTCATCTGATGATCGGTATAGACAGCGGCGGCCTTCAACCCCTCCGGACGCAACGCCGGCACCTGGTCGAGAGCGTGGTTCTTGCCGATGACCCGGCCCAGACCGTCACCGAACGCCGACAACGCCGAATACAAGAACACCCCGGCCCCGAGTTTCGCGGCCCCATGCGGACCGTCGGCGTAGATCGGCACCAGGAATTTCCGCGGATTCACCAGATGGGGTGCGACTTCCGCGGCGAGGCTGCGCCGTTCCCGGTGGTTCTCCGCCACCAGGCGCACGTTCCCGGTCTGCAGATACCGCAACCCACCATGGACCAGTTTGGTGGAGGCGCTGGAGGTGGCTCCGGCGAAGTCACCGGCGTCCACGACCGCCACCCGCAACCCCGCCTGAGCAGCCGTCCACGCCGCCGCGATCCCCACGATCCCACCACCGATCACCAGCAGATCGAAGGTGCCCCGCCCGAGTTCGTCCCGAGCCTGTGCCCGGTCGGTCCCTGAGGTGATCGTGTTCATGCCCGTCCGTCCTCGGTGTCGTCGTCCTCGTCGATCCAGCCTTTGGCCAGCTCGACGGCTTTGCGGTACTTGCGGAGCCGCCGGTCGCGGATCCGGGGATCCAGCCGGGGCGTCCATTCGGCGGCGCGCCGCCACTCGGCGCGCAGCGCGTCCAGGTCGGGCCAGACCCCGACGACCAGCCCGGCCGCGTGGGCCGCGCCCAGACAGGTCGTCTCGGAGACGAACGGCCGGGCGACCGGGACGTCGAGCATGTCGGCGATGGTCTGCATGAGCAGGTTGTTGGCGGTCATCCCGCCGTCGACCTTCAGGGTCTTCAGCGCGACGCCGGAGTCCAGGACCATCGCCTCGACGACGTCGCGGGTCTGGAACGCCGTCGCCTCCAGCACGCAGCGCGCGAGATGCCCCTTCCCGGCGAACCCGGTCAGCCCGACGATCACGCCGCGGGCGTCGGGCCGCCAGTGCGGCGCGAACAGCCCGGAGAACGCGGGCACCAGGTAGAGGCCGCCGTTGTCCTCGACGGTCAGCGCGAGGGTCTCGATCTCGGCGGCCGTCGAGATGAGGCCGATCCGGTCGCGGAGCCACTGGGTGAGCGAGCCGGTGTTGGCGATCGACCCTTCGAGCGCGTACACGGGCTGGTCGGAGCCGAGCTGGTAGCCGACGGTCGTCAGCAGGCCGTGCTCGGAGGTGACCGGTTCGGTCCCGGTGTTGAGCAGCAGGAAACTGCCGGTGCCGTACGTCGATTTGGCGTCGCCGACGTTGAAGCAGGTCTGCCCGAACAGTGCCGCCTGCTGGTCGCCGAGCGCCGCCGCGATCGGCACGCCCTCCAGCACGCCGCGGGCCGTCCCGTACACCTCGGCCGAGGAGCGGATCTCGGGGAGCAGCGAGCGGGGGATGTCCAGGGCGGCGAGGATCTCGTCGTCCCAGTCGAGGGTCGCGAGGTTCATCAGCAGGGTGCGGCTGGCGTTGGTGACGTCCGTGACGTGGACCGCGCCGCCGGTCAGGTTCCAGATGACCCAGGTGTCCATCGTGCCGAACAGCAGTTCGCCGCGGTCGGCGCGCTCCCGCAGCCCGGGCACGTTGTCGAGCAGCCAGCGGATCTTCGGTCCGGCGAAGTAGGACGCGAGCGGCAGCCCGGTCTTCGCGGCGAACCGGTCGCGGCCGCCGTCGGCGGCGAGTTCGCCGCAGAGCGCCTCGGTGCGGGTGTCCTGCCAGACGAGCGCGTGGTGCACCGGACGGCCCGTCGCACGGTCCCAGATGACGGTGGTCTCGCGCTGGTTGGTGATGCCGACCGCGGTCAGGTCGGACGGGCTCAGCCCGGCCTTGCCGAGCGCGCCCGCGGCTACCTCCTGCACCCGGCTCCAGATCTGGGACGCGTCGTGCTCGACCCAGCCGGGCCGGGGGAAGATCTGGCGGTGTTCGCGCTGGTCAACAGCGAGGATATGACTGTCGGAGTCGAAGATGATGCAGCGGCTCGACGTCGTGCCCTGGTCGATCGCCGCGATGTAGCGCTTCGCCACGCGGGCCCTCCGGTCGGTCAAGGTGGGTGGTTGCGGTCACAGTACTGGATTCGACAATGCCGAACAACATCGGTCAGAAGATCGTCGCGCCGAGGTCGCGTCCGATCGCGCGCGCGGCGTCCCTGACGGCGGCGACCAGCCGGGCGGGGAACTCGCCGTCCACGGCGATCCGCTCGACCGCCCCGCCGATCCCGACGGCGCCCATCGGGCTGCCCCGCCGGTCCCTGATCGGGGCGGCGATCCCGGCCAGCCCGTCCACGGCCTCCTCCAGCTCACCGGCCCAGCCCTGGTCCCGGATCCGTTCGCACGCGGCGTCCAGCGCGGCCCGTTCGACCAGGGTGCGCCGGGTGAACGGCTTGAGCTCGGGTTCGAGCTCGCCGTGCGCCACCGGATCGAACGCGAGCAGCACCTTGCCCCAGGCGGTGGCGTGCAGCGGCAGCATCGAGCCGACCTCCAGGGCCTGCCTGCTGTCGTCCGGCCGGAACACATGGTGGACGACCAGGACGCCGCCCTGGTGCAGCACCCCGATCCGGACGCTCTCCCCGGTCACCCTGGCCAGGTCGTCGGCCCACATCAGGGAGCGCGCCCGCAGGTCGTGCACGTCGAGGTAGCTGTTGCCGAGCCGCAGCAGCTCCGCGCCGAGCTGGTAGCGGCCGGTGCCGGGGTCCTGTTCGACGAAGCCCTCCTGCTGCAGGGTCCGCAGGATCCCGTGGGCCGTCCCCTTGGCGAGACCCAAGGTCACCGCCACGTCGGACAGTGCCAGCCTGCGCTCGCCGCCGGCGAGGAGCCGCAGGATCGCGGCCGCCCGTTCGAGCGACTGGATGGAACCCGCCATCCGTCACCTCCGTACAACGCTTGTAAGTGAAACCAAATTCGACAATGTCGAACGTACCCCTTGAAAGTCCTGCTGCCCATACCTAGAGTGTGCTGCGCCTCACACCCCCAGACGGAGGATCCCCATGAACTCTCGATCAGCTTCCGCCGCCGTCCTGGCCGGCCTCCTCGCCCTCACCACCGCCGCCTGCGGCGGCTCGGACGCCGACAAGGGCTCCGGCTCCGGCGAAGGCGGCCCCGTCAAGATCGGCGCGCTGCTCTCGATGTCCGGCGTGTACTCGACCCTCGGCCCCGCCCAGCGGAATGCCATCACGATGGGCGTCGAGGAGCTCAACAAGACCGGCTTCACGGTCGACGGCAAGAAGCACACCTTCGAGGTCAGCTACGCCGACGACAAGTCCGACCCCGCCACCACGGGCGTCACGGCGCTGCGCGAGATGAGCCAGGCCCAGGACCTGCCGGTGATCGCCTACGGGCTCGGCTCGGCGACCTACGTGCCGCAGCTCAAGCGGAACCCCGTCGCGATGATCAACATCCTGGACTCCACCTACCCGAGCGTCATCACCGGCGACGAGCACCAGTTCCTCACCCGCGGCGCGGCCACCACCTACGTGCCCGGCTGCCTCTTCTACGCCAAGCGGAAGCTCGGCGCCAAGTCCATCTCGATCATCACGGCCAAGGGCGAGCCGTACGGCGAGGGCAACACCAAGCTCGTCGAGAAGTCCGCCGCCGACGAGGGCATCAAGGTCGGCGCGAGCTCGTCCTACCCGCTCGGCGCCACCGACTACAGCAACGCCATCGGCGCCGCGACGGCCGCCAAGCCCGACGCGATCTACCTGTCGAGCGTCACCGGCGTGATCCTGCCGGTGCTCAAGCAGCTCCGCCAGTCCGGCTACACCGGCCCCGTCCTGCACAGCAGCGGGGTCAACGCCGACCAGGCCAAGGCGATCCTCGGCGGCCAGTTCGACTCGATCATGAAGGACAACTACGACTGCGCGGGAACGCTCCCGACGACGTCCCAGAACCCGGCCGCCAAGTCCTTCGCCGACGCCTACCAGGCCAAGTTCAACGCCTACCCGCAGGACCTGACGATGTGGGCCTACGACTACCCGTTCGTCGTCGCCGAGGCGATGGCCAAGACCGGCACCGTCAGCGACCCCGAGAAGATCACCAAGGCGCTGAACGAGATCAAGGTGCCCGCCGGAACCGTCAGCGGCTGGATCGCCGCCCCCGGCTCCGGGCTGATGTTCAGCGAGCGCGGCGCCCGCACGGCGTCCGAGGTCACCGCCTGGTGTGCCGGTTCCGAGACCATCGACAGCGCCCTGACCTTCGACGTCCAGAACGACAAGATCGTCACCCCGGTCTTCGCGAAGGACGCCTGCAAGTGATCCAGGTCCTGACCAACGGGGTGTTCCTCGGCTGCCTGTTCGCCGTCGTCGCGGTCGGCCTGACGCTGGTCTACGGCGTCATGGAGGTGCCGAACTTCGCGCACGCCGGAGTGATCGTGCTCGCCGCGTACACCACCTGGTCGGTCGGCCAGGCCGGAGTCCCCTTCGGCCTGGCCGCCCTGGCCGGGATCGCGGCCGGCGGGCTGGTGTCGGTCCTGACCGAGGTGTTCGCCTACCGGTGGATCATCGACCGGCCCGCGGCGGCGCCGGCCGTCGCGCTCGGGCTGCTGCTGATCCTGCAGAACGTCGCGCTGCGCGGCTTCGGCGGCGAGGGCAAGGCCCTCGACACCCCCTACGACGACGTCCTGTTCCGGGCCGGCTCGGTCTCCCTGTCCGGGGTGAAGGCCGCGCTGATCCTCCTCGCGATCGTTTCGCTGCTCGGCCTGCACCTGCTGCTGTCCCGCACGTCGCTCGGACGGGCGATGCGCGCCGTCGCCCAGGACCGGGAGGCCGCCGCGATGCTCGGCATCCCGATGCGCCGCCAGTACACGCTCGCCTTCCTCATCGCGGGCCTGCTCGCCGGGGTCGCGGCCGTCGCCTACGCGCCGACCTTCCAGGTCTCCCCGTTCATGGCCGACGAGGTGCTGCTCAGCGCGTTCGTCGTGGTGGTGCTCGGCGGGCTCGGCAGCGTGTGGGGAGCGGTCGCGGGCGGGCTGGTGCTCGGCATCGTCGAAAGCCTCGGCGCCGCCTACGTCAGCTCCGCCTACCAGAGCGCGTTCGGCTTCCTCATGCTCGTGATCATCCTCGTGTGGCGGCCCAACGGCCTGCTCAGCACGAACGCCCGAAGGGTGGCCTGACATGCCCGCACTGCTGCGGCACGGCGCGGCGCTCGGCGGCATCGCCGCCCTCAGCGTCCTGGCCTACGCGCTACTCACCGGCCTCGAAGGCGACCAGGGGCAGGTCGCGCTGCTGGTCGTCGTCTGGACGATCGCGCTGACCGGGCTCAACCTCGTCCAGGGGCTCGGCGGCTACCCCAGCCTCGCGCACGCCTCGTTCTTCGGCGGCGGCGCCTACCTGTCGGCGATCCTGCTGGAGAAGGGGCTGCCGATGGTGGCCGCCGCGGCGCTCGCCGTCGGCGGGACGATGCTGGCCGGGCTCGGCGTCGGCCTCGTCTTCGGCCGGACCAGAGGCCAGTACTTCGCGATCGGCACGATGTTCTTCACGGCCGTCACGACCCTGGTGTTCACGAACGCCGCAAAGTTCACCGGCGGCCCCAACGGCCGTCCCGTGGACCTCGGATTCTCCCTCGACGCGACGGTCGTACTGCTCGCCGCGTCGCTCGGGCTCGCGCTGACCGCGTTCTACGTGATCGAACGCCGCCAGTTCGGGGACCGGCTGCGCGCCATCCGCGAGGACGAGGACCTCGCCCAGCACGTCGGGGTGCCGACGGCCCGGGTGAAACTGCTCGCCATCGTGGTGTCGGCCGGGTTCGGCGCCTGGGCCGGAGTGCTGTTCGCCCAGTACAACGGGGTGATCGCGCCGTCCCAGTTCACGTTCGTGCAGAGCTTCCTGATGTTCGTCGCGATCGGCATCGGCGGCTCGGGACGGCTGCTCGCCCCGCTCGTCGGCAGCGTCATCGTGCTCGGCTTCACCCAGCTCATCAAGCTCGGCCCCGGAGTCAGCCAGATCGTCCTCGGCGTGCTGTTCATCGCCGTCACCCTGATCGTCCCGAACGGGCTCCTCGGCGGGATCACCACCGTCTGGGCGCGGCTGCGGTCCGGGCGCCACCCCGTGAAGGAGACCCCATGACCGCGCTGCTCACCGTCGACCGGCTGGTCAAGCGCTTCGGCGGGGTCGCCGCCGTCGACGGGGTGTCCTTCACCCTCGACCCCGGCTCGGTGCTCGGGCTGATCGGGCCCAACGGATCGGGAAAGACGACCCTGCTCGGAATGCTCGCCGGCACACACGAGCCGACCGAGGGCAGGGTCGTGCTGGACGGGCGGGTCGCATCCGGGAACGGGGCGCACCACGCCGTCCGCGCCGGGATCGCCCGCACCTTCCAGACGACCCGGCTGTTCCCGAGCTGGACGCTGCGCGACAGCCTCCGGCTGGCCCGCCGTGAACGGCGCGGCCGCCGCACCCCCTGGAGCGACGAGGCGATCGCCGGGCTGCTCGGCCTCGCCGGACGGCTGGACGTCCCCTGCTCCGCGCTGACCAGCGCCGCCCAGCGGCTGTCGATGATCGCGCTCGCGCTGGCGACCGGCCCGCGGGTCCTGCTGCTGGACGAACCGGCCGTCGGCATGGACCACGCCGAAGCCGACGCGCTCGCCACGGCCGTCAAACGGGTGTCGTCCGAGCTGAGCGTCGCGGTCGTCGTGGTCGACCACAACATGCACTTCCTGATGCCGCTGGCCGACTCCGTGCTGGTCATGGCGGCCGGAGCCGTCCTGGCGACCGGCACCCCCGAACAGATCCGCTCCGACGAGGCCGTCATCGCCTCCTACCTGGGGGGCTCCTGACATGCTCACCGTCGAGAACCTCACCGTCGCCTTCGGGCCGACCACGGCCGTCCGGAACATCTCGCTGCACGCCGCCGCCGGAACCGTCACCGGGCTGCTCGGCGCGAACGGCGCGGGCAAGACCACGACCCTGCTGGGCGTCCACGCCCGGGTGCCGCGCCGCTCCGGCCGGATCCTGTTCGACGGGGCCGACGTCACGTCCTACGACACGGGCGCGCTGGTCAGGGCCGGGCTGGCGCTCTGCCCCGAGAACCGGCGGCTGTTCCCCAACATGACCATCGAGGACAATCTGCTGCTCGCGGCGCACGGCACACCCCGCAGGACCCGCCAGGCCCGGCTGACCGCCGCCTACACCCGGTTCCCGTGGGTCGCCGACCGGCGCGCCGAGCCCGCCGGCCGGTTGAGCGGCGGGCAGCAGCAGATCGTGGCGATCGCGCGGGCCCTGATGTCGGCGCCGAAACTGCTGCTGCTCGACGAGCCGTCGAGCGGGCTGTCGCCGGTGGCCGTCAAGGAGATCGCCGCGGTGCTGCACTCGATCGCCGCGGAGGGCACCACGATCCTGCTGGTCGACCAGAACGTCGCGCTGGCGCAGTCGCTCTGCTCCACCGCGTACGTCCTGGCGCACGGCGAGGTCACCGCGGCGGGGCCGATCGCCCGCCTCGCCGCCGACAACGCGATCTCCGACGCCTACCTCGGCGCCGGCTAACCACGGGAAGGCGCCGCGGCGCCGGGGAAGTCATAGGCGAGGACGGTGTCGTCGCCCGACAGGACGAGGCGGTCCCTGGCGCGCTGGACGAACCAGGTCGGCCGGTCGGCCCCCGCGCGGGGCTTGGTCCAGACCGGCGCGCCGGTCGCCAGGTCCCAGCCCTGGAAACCGGTGCCGGAAGCGGTGACGACCTGGTTCTCGACCCCGCCGATGATGCTGGTGGAGGACGCGTCGGGTGTGGTGGGCGGCTTCTCGGCCGTCCAGAGCGCGGCCCCGGTGCCGAAGTCGATGGCGCGCAGCGACTCCTGGAGGTAGCAGAACGTCCCGCCGGAGCGGACCCACGTGGTGGATCCGTCCGTCTCGACCCGCCAGCGGCGCCGGCCGGACTTCGCGTCGAACGCGGTGAGGAGGTTCGGCTCCAGACCGCCGGTCGTGCAGACGACGGTGCCCTCCTCGAACGTCAGGTAGTAGTCGGGACTGTCCTCCTTCGAGCCCTGGCGGGGCAGGCCGCTCGCCACGTTCCAGACGACCTTCCCCGAGGCCGGGTCGAGGGCTTTGAGCCGGAGGTCCTCATCCAGGACGTAGAACCGTTCGCCGTCGCCGCACGCGACGTGCAGCCGGGCGGAGTGCGACCAGCGCCGCCGGCCGTTCCGCGCGGACAGGGCGACGGCGCGGAACGGCCAGGTGCCCACGAACGCGACCGCCAGCACCGTGCCCCGCGCGTACTCCCAGGGCACGTGCAGGGCTTCGCCCGACGCGAACGACCAGAGCCGCTTGCCCCTCGACGCGTCGAAACCGTAGAGGGTGTTCGCCTTGTCGGAGACGGCCAGCAGGCCGGGCGTGAGCGGGTAGAGGTGCTCGGCCTTCTGGCCGCGCAGCTCCGCGCTCCACAGCTTCTCGCCGGTCCGCGGGTCGAGGGCGCTGACGGTGTCGGAGCTCTCGACCACGTAGACACGGCCGTCCCGCGCCTTGGGCGGGTAGAACGAGTCAGCGGTCCTGTCCCACAGCGGGGTGCCCTCGGCGAGGTCGAGCGCCACCATCCCTTCGGGGTCCATGCTGAGCACGGTGTCGCCCTGGATCGCGAGATAGTACTTCGTCCCCGACCGGGTCCACCGCGGCTCGGCCCCGGCCGCCGGTGCGGCCGTCGGCGTCCCGCCGCTCGCCGTCGCCGCTGCCGCG
>NZ_BAAGZI010000235.1:0-9157 GCF_054778695.1 Actinocorallia lasiicapitis | reverse complement strand
CAGCCGCGCACGAGCCGCCGCATATCGGGCACCGGAAGGTAGGCGGTGGCCAGCCAGGGCGTGTCGGCGTCGGGGTCGGCGGCGACGACCGGCGCGGTGTAGACGCCCGCCACCCGGCGCGCGGCGGCCACCTCGTGCCGGAACCGGGTGCGGAACTCCGGTTCGTCGGCGAGCTCGGCCCTGATCGTTTTGATCGCGACCAGCCGGCCGGCGGGCGACCGCCCCAGGAACACCCGGCCCATGGCGCCCGCGCCGAGTTCGCCCTGCACGGTGTACGGCCCGATCCGTCGCGACATGGTTCTGGTCAGCCGAGCAGGGCGATGAACTCCTCGAGGGAGATGAGGCCGTCATGGTCGGTGTCGGCCTTGGCGAAGATGCGCAGCAGCTCGTCGTCGCTGAGGACGTCGCCGTTCCGCTCCCACAGGTGCGCCAGCTCCTGCGGGGTGATCATTCCATCGTTGTTGGTGTCGACCACGTGGAAGGCCTCAGCGGCCTCCTGTTCGGTAAGAGCCATAGCCGAAGGCTAGCGGAGGCCGCCGTAAGTGGAGTCTTACCGGGTGGCGGGCCGGCCCTCCTTGAACCGTGCCAGGTACAGGACGGCGGGCCGGAACCCGCGCCGTTCGTACAGCTTGATGGCCTGTTCGTTGCCGACGAGGGCGTCGATCCAGACGTCCTCGATGCCTTCGGCGGCGAGTTCCTCGTCGATCCGGTCGAGCAGCCGCGTGCCCAGCCCCTCACCCCGGCCGCCGGGCGTGACCAGCAGCGAGTGGATGTGCGCGCTCCGGTCGCCGGCGACCCAGGTGTCGTCGGGCGCGTCGACGACCTCGACGAGCGCGTACCCGACGGGCTCCCCGTCCTTCTCGGCCAGCAGCACGAACCCGCCGCCCGCCAGCCACCGCAGATACTCGGCGCGCCGCCCCTCCCACGACGCCTCGTCGTCCTTGTACACCCAGCCCGGCTGCACGTCCTGGTGGTGACGGTGCAGCTCGAGCCAGAGCCCCCGAAGCCGGTCGACGACCTCGACGCCCCCCTTGACGATCTCTGTGCTCATCCTCCGAGGATAGGCCGCCGACGATCGTCAACCGAGGGTTGACGAAGATGGGGCGTCAACCTATCGTTGACGCATGAGCGACCAAGGACCTCGGCTCGACGACCTGATCGACGCCGTACGGAGTCAGAGTCCCGAAGGGGACGTGCTGGAACAGTTGTCGGGAGCGGTGCTGCTCGGCGAGCACCTCGGCGAACTGGCCGACCATCTCATCGGCCACTTCGTGGACCAGGCGCGCCGGTCGGGGGCGTCCTGGACGGAGATCGGGCAGAGCATGGGGGTGACCAAGCAGGCCGTGCAGAAGCGGTTCGTGCCCAAGGAGGGCGCCGCGGAGGCCAGCCCGTTCAGCCGGTTCACCGAAGCCGCGCGGCAGGTGATCGTGCAGTCGCAGGAGGCGGCGCGGGCCGGGTCGCAAGCCCGGATCGGCACCGAGCATCTGCTGCTCGGGCTGCTGACCGAGCCCGACGAGCCGGGCGTGCGCGCGCTCGTCGACCAGGGGATCGACCTCGACCAGGTGCGGGCCGCGGCCAAAGGCGTCCAGGGGCCTCCCGTGGCGGACCTTCCGGCCCTGATCCCCTACTCGCCGCAGGCCAAGAAGCACATCGAGCTCGCCGTCCGGGAGGCGCTGCGCCTGGGCGACCAGCACGTCGGCACCGAGCACCTGCTGCTCGGGCTGGCCCACGAGGAGACGGGGCCCGGCGGGGAGATCCTGCGCGGGCTCGGCTTCGACCGGGAACGCGCCGACGCCTGGATCACAGGTACCGCACGTACCCCGTGAGCCGTGACTCCTTGACCTGGGAGCGGACCCGCTCCCAGGTCCCCGGCTCGTCCAGGTGCCGGACGATCCCGCCGTGCACGAACTCCGAGACGATCACGCCGAGCGCGGTACCGGTCGCGGCCAGCCTGGTCTTGAAGGGCCGGGCGTCCAGCAGCCGCGCCGTCATGTTGATGGCCTCGCCGACCATCCCGTTGCTGTCGCCGGTGACCGGGCCGACGTGCACCGACACCCGGATCTGGAACCGCTCCCCGTCGCGGGCGCGCAGATTGTGCCGGCGCACGGCCGCCGCCAGGTCGGGGCACATCGGGTGCAGGACGCTCGCGGTCGGCACCGTCGGCGGGACGATCATCAGGGCGCCGTCGCCGCGGTCCTCGCGATGGCAGGAGCTCCACGGCACGTTCGACTGGCGGCAGGCCCGCTCCAGCTCCCCGTACATGATCTCGCGGACGACCCGCCGGTTGACGTCGTTGCGGTGCGCGCCGTTGAACGAGGAGATGTCGATCATCAGCACGGTGCAGTTCTGGCCCGCGTAGACGAACGGCTCGGGCGGCTTGGTCTCGGTGAGGCGCTCGTAGAGGTCGTCGCGGATCAGCCGGCGGAGCCGCGGGAAGTCGTTCATGATCCGGTTGAACCGGTCGGCCAGCACCACCAGCGCCTTGACCTCGCCCTGCGCCTCGACGGTCGCCGACCGTTCGCCGCCTTCGAACGCGGCCCGCTCCCCCAGCAGATCGTCCTCGCCGCGGATCGCCAGGATGCTCTCGACCCCGTCCTGGATGTGCTTGATGACGACCTGTCCTGAGCGGAGGATGAACACCCGTTCGCCCCGCTCGCCCTGGCTGCAGAGTTTCACGCCGCCCGGGAAGGTCTCGATCCAGCCGTCGCGCTCCAGCCGTCTGCGCTCGGCCGGGGACAGATTGGTCCAGAAGCGTCCGCGGCTGTCGTCGGCGCCGTAGGCGAAGTCGGCGACGGTCATCATCTACCGGCCTCCAGGACTCGGGGGAAACGTCCTGCCTCCAGTATGACGTCAGGGACAGGGTTTTCCGAGATGAGTGAGGATCGCCTCGGCGATGACCCGCAACTGCCCGGTCTGCTCCGGGGTGATCTGGTCGAACAGGGCGCTCCGGACCGTCTCGACGTGGCCGGGCGCCGCCTCGACCACGAACGCCAGCCCGGCGTCGGTGAGGGTGGCGATCGTGGTGCGGCCGTCCTCGGGATGGCGGCTGCGCTCGACGTAGCCCATCTCCTCGAGCTTGCGGACGGCGTGCGACAGCTTGCTGGGCGAGGAACGCGCCTGGACGGCCAGCTCGGTCATGGTCAGCGAGCGGGTCGGCGACTCCGACAGCATCGCCAGCGCGACGTAGTAGCTGAGCGGGACCCCGGACTGCCGTTGGAGCTGCCGGTCCATCTCCTCGGTGAGGAGCTGGGTGGCCCAGAGGAAGGCACGCCAGGTCTGCTGTTCTTCGTCGTCGAGCCACCGCACCATGCAGCTCATCATAGGGATGCCTCCCGCCGGATGATCTGAGTTGGCCGTCCGGTCACGTCGCACGTCTACCTTCCGTCGCAGTCGAACAGAAGGTTGATGATGATTCTGCACAAACGGGGGCTCGCGATCGGGCTGGCCATGACGGCGGTGTCGGCGCTGGTGGCGGTCGGCCAGTTCGGTGGCGCGGAGGCTCAGGGACGGGCCAACGCCAAGCCGCTGGTGATCGCGCACCGGGGCGCCAGCGCCTACCGGCCTGAGCACACGCTCGGCGCGTACCGGCTGGCGATCGACATGGGCGCCGACTACATCGAGCCCGACCTGGTCCTCACCAAGGACGGCGTGCTCGTCGACCGGCACGAGAACGCGCTGGGCGGCACCACCGACGTGGCCGCGCACCCGGAGTTCGCGGACCGCAAGGTCGCCAAGACCATCGACGGGACCAAGATCACTGACTGGTTCACCGAGGACTTCACCTTCGCCGAGCTGCGCACGCTGCGGGCGATCGAGCGGATCCCCGGCACCCGTCCGGACAACCAGGCCTTCGACGGCCAGGAGCAGATCCCGTCGCTGGAGGAGGTGCTGGAGCTCGCCGAGAAGAACGGCGTCGGGGTGTACCCCGAGACCAAGCACCCGACCTACTTCGCCTCGATCGGCCTGCCGTTCGAGGAGCCGCTGCTGAAGGCGCTCGCCGCCCACGACCTGGACCGGCGCGGCGCGAAGGTGTTCGTCCAGTCGTTCGAGCCGGGCATCCTGCAGCGGCTCCGCAAGCGCACCAAGGCGCATCTGGTGTTCCTGATCAACGGCAGCGGCCGCCCGTACGACTTCACGGCGGCGGGCGACCAGCGCACCTACGGCGACCTGGTGACCAAGCAGGGCCTGCAGTGGGTGTCGGGCTTCGCCGACGGCATCGGCCCCGCCACCACCTGGATCATCCCGGTCGACGCGTCCGGCGCCACCCAGCCGCCGACCACGCTGGTCAAGGACGCGCACCGCGCCGACCTGACCGTCCACCCGTGGACCTTCCGGCCGGAGAACTCCTTCCTGCCCGCGAACTTCCGCCGCGGCAACCCCGCCTCCCCCGCCTACCCGCGGGCCCAGGGCGACGCCACCGGCTGGCTGCGCACCCTGTTCGCCACGGGCATCGACGGGATCTTCGCGGACGACCCGGCGCTGGCCGTCGCCGTCCGCTCGACCCTCTAGCTCAGTTCTGCTGGAGTTTGGCCAGTTCCGCCTCGAAGCTGGAGAACTGCGGCTTGGGGGCCGGGGCCGCGCCGCGCAGGAGGACGGCGAGTTCCTGCGCGGCGCGGTCGATCCGCGGTTGCAGGGACTCGCCGTCGCCCCAGTCCTCGGGCGCGGCGAACACGGCCGTCGGCACGATCCGTGCGCGCAGGTGCGCGAAGAGCGGGCGGAGCGCGAAGTCCAGGGCGAGGGAGTGGCGGGCGGTGCCGCCGGTCGCGCCGAGCAGGACCGGCTTGCCGTCGAGGACGTGCCGGTCCAGGACGTCGAAGAACGACTTGAACAGCCCGCTGTAGGAGCCGTTGAAGATCGGGGTGACGGCGATCAGCGCATCGGCCCCGGTGACGGTCTCCAGCGCCGCGGCCAGCCGCGGCGCGGGGAACCCCGTCACGAGGTTCGAGGCGATGTCCACGGCGAGCTCGCGCAGCTCGATCTGGACGGCTTCGCCGTCGAGCTCACGGGCGGCGGCCTCACCGAGCCGGTCGGCGAGGAGCCTGCTGGACGACGGCAGGCTCAGGCCCGCCGACACCACGGCGACGGTGGTCACTGCACGGCCTCCTTCTCGGCGGCCTCGACGAGGGAGGCGTGGGTGGGCGCCTCGGCGACGCCCGCGGGACGTCCGATGGCGAACTCCTTGCGGAGTACCGGGACGACCTCGGTGCCGAGCAGTTCCACCTGTTCCAGGACGGTCTCCAGCGGCAGTCCCGCGTGGTCGAGCAGGAAGAGCTGGCGCTGGTAGTCGCCGAAGTAGTCGCGGAACGCGAGGGTGCGGTCGATGACCTCCTGCGGGGAGCCGACCGTCAGCGGGGTCTGCTCCATGAAGTCCTCCAGCGAAGGGCCGCCGCCGTAGACGGGCGCCTTGTCGAAGTAGGGGCGGAACTCCCTGATCGCGTCCTGGGAGTTCTTGCGGATGAACGCCTGGCCGCCGAGCCCGACGATGGCCTGCTCCTGCGTGCCGTGCCCGTAGTGCTCGAACCGCTCCCGGTAGTGCCGGACGAGCTGCTGGAAGTGCTCCTTCGGCCAGAAGATGTTGTTGGCGAAGAAACCGTCGCCGTAGAAGGCGGCCTGCTCGGCGATCTCCGGGGAGCGGATGGAGCCGTGCCAGACGAAGGGCGGCACCCCGTCGAGGGGGCGCGGGGTGGCGGTGAACGACTGGAGCGGGGTGCGGAACTTGCCCTTCCAGTTCACGACGTCCTCGCGCCAGAGCTTGTGCAGCAGCGCGTAGTTCTCGATGGCCAGCGGGATGCCGTTGCGGATGTCCTGGCCGAACCACGGGTAGACGGGGCCGGTGTTGCCGCGGCCGAGCATCAGGTCGACGCGGCCGTCGGCGAGATGCTGGAGCATCGCGAAATCCTCAGCGATCTTCACCGGGTCGTTGGTGGTGATCAGGGTGGTCGCGGTGGACAGCAGCAGCCGCTCGGTCTTGGCGGCGATGTAGCCGAGCATCGTGGTCGGCGAGGACGGCACGAACGGCGGGTTGTGGTGCTCGCCCGTGGCGAAGACGTCGAGCCCGACCTCTTCGGCCTTGAGGGCGATGGCGACCATCGCCTTGATCCGCTCCTGCTCGGTGGGTGTCCGGCCGTTGACCGGGTCGGCCGTCAGATCCCCGACGGAGAACAGTCCGAACTGCATTTCCCTCACCCGATCCTTATCGCTTGAACTCTCAAGTTACCAGAACCGGGGGGTCGTGGTCGTTATTCCCCGGCGGGCGCGGGTGACGCCCGCCGGGGATCCGGAGTCAGCCGATCTTGAGGGTGCCGTCCGCGAGGCCCTTCTTGACCTCGTCGATCTTCGTGGTGATCTCGGTGCCCGCGTCGCACAGGACGATGTCGGTGGCACCCGTCCCCGAGGCCAGGCCGAACGGCACCTGGGCGGCCTTGAACGTGCCGTCGAGCACGGCCTTGACCGCGTACTCCAGCTCGGCGCCGGTGTCCTCCTTCACATAGCCGATGACACCGGGCTCCGTGCCGCACGGCTTGACCAGCGGGCCGCCCACCATCGAGGCGCCCTTCTCCTTGGCGGCCTGCGCGAGACCCTGGTGGCCCAGGTTGAGCTGCTGGCCGAAGGCGTCCGCGCCCGCGCCGAGCCCGGCCTGGCCCGCCTGCTTGGCCTTGGCCACATCGTTGAAGTCGCCGACGTACTGCGGCTTGAGCACCTCGACGTCCGGCTTGACCTGCTTGGCCCCGGCGGCGAAGGCGTTCGCCGTCTTGACGATCGCGGGCAGCTCGATCCCGCCGACGAAGGCGACCTTGCCGGTCTTGGTGGTGAGCGCGGCCAGGGCGCCGGCGAGGTAGCCGCCCTCGGCCTGGACCGGGTCGTAGTAGGCGAGGTTGGCCAGCGGCGCGGCGTCCGAGGGGCCGCCGATCTCGACGAACTTGACCTTCGGGAAGGCGGGGGCGACCTGGCGGACGATCGCGTCGGTCTGGCCGCCGAAGGAGACGACGAGCTCGGCGCCGGTGGCCAGCCGGGTGAGGACCTGCTGGTAGTCGGGGGTGGCGACCTGCTCGACCTTGGTCAGCTCGACCTTGTCGGCGAGGTTCTTCTCGATCCGCTGGTAGCCCTCGTAGCCCGACTGCATGAAGCCGTCGTCGGACAGGTTGCCGGGGAACATGACCCCGACCTTGAGCTTGGCGGCGCCGGTGGCGGCGGGTTCGTCACCGCCTCCACCGCAGGCGGTGGCGGTGAGGCCGAGGGCGAGGAGGGCGGCGAGTGCCGGGATGCGCATGGGGGTCTCCGGGGAGGATGAGGGGTACCGGGGGGTTACTGGTATACCGTTAAGTCTGGAGAGGGTGCGTTTCAGGCTGGTTTCACGGAGGTAAGCACTCCGTCGCGGGCCACCGTCCTGCCGTTCCTGAGGACGAGCAGGCGCCGGGGGCGCGTGACGACGGCCTCGGCCGGGGTGCGGGCGTCGAGGACGACCAGGTCGTCCGGCACCGCTCCTTCGGCGGGCGCCTGGCCGAGCGCCCTCAGACCGCCCAACGTGGCGACGACCAGGGCTTCGGCCAGATCCTCGTCGGCGAAGAACGCCGATCGGGCCGCGAGCTGGTGGGCCCGGTCGAGCAGATCGCCGTCGCCCCACGGGGACCACAGGTCACGGATGCCGTCGCTGCCCAGGGCCAGAGGGGCGCCGGCGTCCCGCATCTTGAGCACCGGGACGACCGGATCGTCATGGGCTGCGCAGGTGGCGACGGTGATGCCGGCGTCGGCCAGCCGGGCGATCAGATCGTCCTGCGGTATACCACTCAGTTCGGCGAGGGCGTAGCCATGACCGATCGCGACCCGGCCCTCCAGGCCCGCCCTGACCGTCCGTTCGATGATCAGCTCGAACTGCCAGACGCCCAGGGTGCCGGGATCGTGCAGATGGAGATCGACCGGGACGCCGTGCCGTTCGGCCAGACCGAAGACCGCGTCGAGATGGCGGACCGGATCGCCGTCCACGCCCGCCGGATCGATCCCGCCGACGACCTGGGCGAGACCCGTGGCCAGCGCCTCGTCCATCAGCTCATGGGTGCCGGGATTGGTGAGCAGGCCGTACTGCGGGAACGCGACCTGCTGGACGTCGACCGCGCCGCCCAGTGCGGCGGCCGCCTCGGCGACGGCGTGGAAACCGTCCAGGCCGAACTCGGGCGACACGTCGGTGTGGGTGCGGACCCTGGTCGTCCCGGCCGCGACCATCGCGGTGAGCAGGGCGGCGATCCGCGGGGCCGACGGCACTCCGTGGGCGGCGCGGCGCTCCCGGGTGTAGGCGATCTTGTCGTGGAGTTCGGGGCCCGCGGTGTTGGGGGTCCAGGGGGCCGACCAGAGGGTCTTGTCGAGATGGCAGTGGGCGTCGACGAAGGCGGGGATCACGAGGCGTCCGTCGAGGTCGTGGGTCTCCGCGCCGCCGGGGAGCCGCAGGTCGCGGAGTTCGCCCCGGTAGCGGGCGTTGCGCAGCAGGGTCATCAGCCGGCCAGATCGATCTCGGTGCCGAGGCCCCGGCGGCGGGCGTGGTCGATGAGCAGCCGGGCGGCGGCCAGATCCTGCAGCCCGACACCGAGCGAGTTGTAGAGGGTGATCTGGCCGTCCCCGGTGCGGGCGGGGACGGTGCCGAGCAGCACGTCGCCGAGTTCGCCCGCGATATGGCCCGCGGTGATGACGCCTTCGGCGATCGGCAGGCAGATCTCACCCGACTCGTGCAGAGCCGTGACCCGGCTGTCGACGATCACCCGGGCCCGGCGGATCCCCTCGGAGTCGATCTCCCTGTGGTCGGGGCGCGGCGGAGCGCCGACGGCGTTGACGTGCAGTCCGTCGCCGAACCACGCGCCCCGGACGATCGGATCGCGGGACGGGGTGAGCGTGCACAGGACGTCGGCCGCGCGGACCACCTTCTCGGCCGAGCCCGCCACGTCGGCGCCCGTCCGCTCGGCGAACGCGCGGGCGGTGGCCTCGGTCCTGCTCCACACCACGATCCGGTCGAACTCCAGCACCTGGCCGAGGGCCGCGACATGAGCGTGGGCGAGCGCGCCCGCACCGACCAGGCCGAGGACCCGGCTGCCCGGACGGGCGAGCCACATCCTCAAGACCTCGGCGCTCACCCTCGACGACACCATCGCCGAGCTGGGCAGGACCGTCG
>NZ_BAAGZI010000234.1:0-9173 GCF_054778695.1 Actinocorallia lasiicapitis | reverse complement strand
GCACGCGGCGGCCAGCTCGTCGCGCTGCCGCCGCCAGCCCGCGAACCGCGGCACCTCCTGCAGGCAGACCAGATCGGGCGCGCAGGCGTTGATCACCCGGGCGACGGCCGCGCGGTCGTCGCGCAGGGAGCGGAGGTTGTAGCCGAGCACCCGGATCATGGTCAGTCCCTGGCGAGGTCCGCCGCGCCGACCAGCCCGGCGTCGGGGCCGAGCTCGGCGATCCGGACGTCGGCGAGGGTGCGGTAGCCGTGGCCGGTGACCGAGGCGGCGAAGGTCTTCCGGACGGGCTCCAGCAGCAGATCGCCCGCCGCCGACAGCCCGCCCCCGATGATGAACGCCTCCGGGTCGAGGGTCGCGGCCAGATCGGCGATGCCCTGGCCCGTCCACTCGGCCACCGACTGGAAGCACTCCAGCGCCGCCGGGTCGCCCTCGCGGGCCGCCTCGGTGACGACCAGGCCGGTGATGGCTTCAAACGTTCCACCGGCGAGCTCCAGCAGCCGCTTGGCGCGCTGCGGCTCGACCCGCGCCAGATCGCGGGCCTCGTGGGCCAGGGCGTTGCCGGAGGCGTACTGCTCCCAGCAGCCCCGGTTGCCGCAGCCGCAGCGACGGCCGTCGGGCACCACCCGCATATGGCCGAACTCGGCCCCGATCCCGTACCGGCCCCGGTAGAGCTTGCCGTCGACGATGATCCCGCCGCCGATCCCGGTGCCCAGCGTGACGATCACCAGATGGGAGTCGCCGCGCCCCGCGCCGAACTTCGCCTCGGCCCAGGCCGCGGTGTTGGCGTCGTTCTCCACGACCACCGGCAGGCCGACCCGCTTCTCGACCTTCTCCTTGATCGGCTCGTCGCGCCAGGCCAGATTCGGCGCGAACAGGACCGTCGACCTGCTCTCGTCGACGAACCCCGCCGCGCCGAGCCCGACCGCGACGACCTTCTCGTGCCGCTTCTTCAGCAGCCGCACCACCTCGGAGATGACCTCCGCGGTCTCCTCCGGGTTGGTGGACGGGGTGGGCCTGCGCAGCTTCTCGAGGATGCGCCCCTGCTCGTCGACCACTCCGGCGGCGACCTTCGTGCCGCCCACGTCCACACCAATGGTCAACGACATTGACGCTTTCCTCCTCTTCCGAGCGGTTCCCGACGCCCGGGTCATACCGCGGTCAGCCGATGTCCATCGGCTCTGGTTCGCCGCCCTCCGCCTTCGACTCGGCTTCGGGACGGGCGGGGCGTGAGCGTTCATACCCCGCCAGGACGTCCTGGAAGGCCGCGAAAAGCGACTGACCGGCATCGACCACATGGGAGACGACGTCCGGGCCGCTGGTCTTGGCCGCCTCGTAGGCGCGGCAGGCCGGGCAGCCGTGCGGGCACGTGCCTTCGGGCCGCTCCTCGCGGACGGCCTCGCTCCACACGTCGCCGGGCTTGCCCCGGTCGTCGCTCATTCTGCGGCGAACTGTCTCGAAGAGCTTGAACGCCTCATCGAGGACATAACCAGGCTGGTCGGGCATGTGTACATCAACACCTTGCGGTCGGCCGTACCGTATCGTGCCGGAACGGTTACTGGTGGGTATCTGACAAGGTCACCGGCTCTCCACGTGACGCTTGAGGCCCTTCAACGCGGCGTCGATGATTATCTTCTCCGCCTTGCGCTTGAACATGCCGATCATCGGAATCTTCACGTCCACAGCGAGTTCATAGGTCACCTCGGTGCCCCCGGACGGCCGATCCGCCAGCACGTAACTGCCGTGCATCCCCGTCACGACCGTGCCGGATTCGGCCAGATCCCAGCGGAGCTCGTCGTCGCCGCTCCACTGGCAGCGCACGCTGTAGGTGTCGCTGATCGGACCCGACGACAGGGTCATCCTGACGACCTCGGGACGGCCGTCGTCATACGTCTTGGTGATCTCCGCGGACTTGATCCCGTCCGCCCAGGTCGGGTACGCGGGATAGTCGGCGATCACCGACATGATCGCCTTCTTGTCCGCGGCGATGGTGATGCTCGAACTGGTCCGGTCGGCCATGGTTCCTCCTAGCTAGTCCCGACGGTAAGTTACCCCGGCAGATCGAGCACATAGGGCGTTCCGGTGGCTCTGAAGTGACCGACATTGACGCACTCGGTACGACCGATCCTCCGGCGGGCCGCCAGCGGCTGGTGCACATGGCCGAACAGCGCGTACCGCGGCTGCACCCGCTCGATCAACTCCAGGACGGCCTCGCTGCCGCGCTCGAACCGGCGCGCCACCACGTCGTACAGCAGTTCGGGGACCGCGGGCGGGATGTGCGTGCACAGCACGTCGACCTCGCCCAGCGCCTCGATCTTGGCGGCGTAGGCCGCGTCGTCGATCTCGTACGGCGTTCGGTACTCGGTGCGCAGCCCCCCGCCGACGAAACCGAAGCGCAACCCGCCGATCACCGTGGTCTGGCCGTCCAGGACGGTGTGCCCAGGACGCAGGTGGTCGGCCCACAGGTCCGGCAGATCGACATTGCCGTAGGTGAGGTAGGCCGGTTCCGGCATCGCCGCGAACAGCTCCTCGTACTGGCGGCGGCAGGCCCGCTCGATGTGCGGCCACGCGTCGCCGTCCAGGGACGCCCACTGCTCCCGGGAGAACCGCCGGGCCTCCCCGAAGCGCTTCGCGGCACGCAACGCGATGAGATGGTCGGCCGCCGCCGCGCCGAACAGCTCGGCGAACATACCCTGGCCGTGATCCTCGTAGTCGACGAAGAGGATCAGGTCGCCGAGGCAGAGCAGGGCGTCCGCGCCGCGGCCCGCCTCCGCGAGGGCGTCGGCGCGGCCGTGGACGTCGCTGACCACATGGAGGCGCATACCTCCATCTAACTACTCAACGACTTCCATGAGGCCACAAGACCCTCATCGACCGGGGCGTCCCAGGAACGGGCCTTGCGGACGGCGCCCCCGACGTGAAAACCGGTCACTCCCGCCGCGCGGAGCACCGGAACGTCCTCCTGGCGCAGGCCGCCGCCGGCGAGGATCAGCCGGGAGTCGGCCTCGGCGCGCCGCCGGAGCGTCTCGATCCCGTCGCGGACGCTCGTGGTGGAACCCGAGGTGAGGATCTGGTCGAGGCCCTGGAGGCGGCGGACGTCGTCCCAGCCGCCGACGGCGTGGTCGACAGCCCGGTGGAAGGTCCACGGCAGCGGGGCGACGGTCCTGGCCAGGGCGCAGGCGGCGGGCAGGTCGACGCGGCCCGCGTCGAGGAAACCGAAGACGAAACCGTCGGCGCCCGCCTCCGCCAGGGCCTCGGCGGCGCAGCGCAGCCGGTCCAGTTCGGCCTGGTGGGTGGCGAAACCGGCGTTGGCGCGGAGCATCGGCCGGATCGGGATCCCCACCGCGGCGCGGATCTCGGCCACGGTCCCGGCGTCGGGGGTGAGTCCGTCCGCGGCCATGTCGGCCACCAGCTCGAGACGGTCGGCGCCGCCCCGCTCGGCCGCCACGGCGTCCGCGACGGTCAGCGCGATGACTTCGAGCATGGAATCCCCCGAGTTACCCTTAGAGAAGGCTTTACCAGGCCAGACTAGGACACCAGGGGAGTTTGAACGGAGTGTGAACGGCGTCTCCGCCCGGGTGCCTACCCACGGGTAGGAAGAAAGCGATACCGTCGATCCACCCCACCCTGGATGATGTAAGGACCATCGTGCGCGAAGTCACCGTAGACGCCCTGGTGGAAGTTCCCGCCACAGCCACGATCACCGACGCGGTGTTCGAGCGTGCCGCGCGGAACCCCGGCCAGATCGCTTTCCGCAAGCCCCACGGCAAGGACGGCTGGCAGCCGGTCAGCATCGGCGCGTTCAAGAACGAGGTCGTGGCGCTGGCCAAGGGCCTGATCGCGGCCGGCGTGCAGCCCGGCGACCGGGTAGCCCTGCTGTCCAGGACCAGGTACGAATGGACCCTCACCGACTACGCCATCTGGACCGCGGGCGCCGTCACCGTGCCGATCTACGAGACCTCCTCGGTCGAGCAGATCAACTGGATCCTCGAGGACTCCGCCGCGGTAGGCGTGATCGTCGAGTCGGCCAAGCACGCCGAGAGCGCGCGTGAGGCCGGCGCGTCCAAGATCTTCGTGATGGACGACGGCGGCCTGGACGAGCTCACCGCGCTCGGCGCGGACATCGCCGACGCCGACGTCGAGGCCCGCCGCACCGGCCGGACCGGCGCCGACCTCGCCACCCTGATCTACACCTCGGGCACCACCGGGCGTCCCAAGGGCTGCGAGCTCACCCACGCCAACTTCACCGAGCTGGGCCGCAACGCCAAGGCCGGCGAGCTGGACCAGGTGCTCGGCGCCCTCGGCGGCTCCACCCTGCTGTTCCTGCCGCTCGCCCACGTGTTCGCGCGGTTCATCCAGACGCTGAGCATCGAGTCCGGCGTGGTCGTCGGCCACAGCCCGTCGATCACCAACCTGCTGGACGACCTGGGCTCGTTCAAGCCGACCTTCCTGCTCGCGGTCCCCCGCGTGTTCGAGAAGGTCTACAACGGCGCCGAGCAGAAGGCCATCGCCGGCGGCAAGGGCAAGATCTTCGCGGCCGCCGCGGCGACCGCCATCGCCTACAGCGAGGCCGACGGCAAGGCCGGTCTGGTGCTGAAGGCCAAGCACGCCCTGTTCGACAAGCTGGTCTACGGCAAGCTGCGGGAGGCCGTGGGCGGCAACGTCACCCACGCCGTGTCCGGCGGCGCGGCCCTCGGCGAGCGGCTCGGGCACTTCTTCCACGGTGTGGGGATCACCATCCTCGAGGGCTACGGCCTGACCGAGACCACCGCGCCCGCCACCGTGAACACCCCCGGTGAGCTGCGGATCGGCACCGTCGGACGGCCGCTGCCCGGCGTCTCGATCAAGATCGGCGACGACGGCGAGATCCTGGTCAAGGGGATCAACGTGCTGCGCGGCTACTGGAACAACGAGACCGCCTCCAAGGAGGCGCTGGAGGACGGCTGGTTCCACACCGGCGACCTCGGCTCCCTCGACGACCAGGGCTTCCTCAAGGTCACCGGCCGCAAGAAGGAGATCCTGGTGACGGCCGGCGGCAAGAACGTCGCACCGGCTCCGCTGGAGGACAGGGTCCGGGCGAACCCGCTGGTCAGCCAGTGTCTGGTCGTCGGCGACTCCAAGCCGTTCATCGGCGCGCTGATCACCCTCGACCCGGAGGCGATCGGCCCGTGGCAGGAGGCCAACGGCCTGTCCGGCAAGTCGGTGGCCGAGCTCGTCGACGACCCCAAGGTCCGCGCCGAGATCGACAAGGCCGTCGCGGCGGCCAACCTCTCGGTCTCCAAGGCCGAGCAGATCAAGAAGTACCGGATCCTCAACGACGACTTCACCGAGGCCAACGGCACGCTGACGCCGTCGCTGAAGGTCAAGCGCCATGTCGTCATGCGGGAGTACTCCGCGGACGTCGAGGCCATTTACGGCAAGTAGCCGCAGGCGATCGGACCCTTCGGGCGTCTCGCTGAACCCTTACGCCCGAGGGGTCCAAGATCTACCTTTTGTCGGTTCTCTCCTGGTGCGTCCGGATGAATACTGGGTGTTACCAGGAGGTCGGCTTCCACTGGCCGGCCCGGTGAAAGGGGTGGATCGCGAATGTCCCGTCTCACGCGCAACGAGCTCGAAGAGGGCACCCAGTCCGAGAAGCGCCGCGCGGCCAAGAACAAGCTCAAGAGCGCTTCGCAGCGTCCGACGCCCGGCAGGCAGGCCGCCGCGAAGAAGTCGCTGCCGCTCCGCCGCGGCCAGGGATACTCGCACTGATCTCATCCCGACCCTAGAGCCCGGCCTCCGACCGCGCTGAACTCACGCTCGTGCCGGAGGCCGACCAAACCGGACGGCGCCCTGCTCCTCACCGCGGAGCAGGGCGCCGTTTCCCGTTGTCCGGGTGGGTCAGCCGGTGAGGAGGGCGTCGAGGCGGGCGGCCTGGCGCTCCCACGTCCATTCGCGTTCGACCCAGGCTCGTCCCGCGGCCCCCAGGGCGCGGGCTCTGGCCGGGTCGGCGAGGAAACCGGCGACGGCGGCGGCCGTGGCGTCCGCGGAGCCGCCGGGGACGACCAGGCCGGTCTCGTCCGGCAGGACGGCGTCGGGAGCGCCCCCTGAGTCCCCCGCGACGACCGGCAGGCCCGTGGCCGACGCCTCCAGATAGACGATGCCCAGGCCCTCGACGTCCAGGCCGCGGCGGCGGGTGCGGCACGGCATCGCGAACACGTCGCCGGCGTCGTAGTGGGCGGGCAGCTCACGCCAGGGCACCGAGCCGGTGAAGAAGACCGAGGAACCGACGCCGAGCGCCCCGGCCAGCTCCTCCAGCTCCCTGCGGTAGGGGCCGCCGCCGACCAGCAGGAGCGCCGCGTCCGGGACGGTCCGCAGCACCTCGGGCCAGGCGCGGATCAGGGTGTCCTGGCCCTTGCGGGGCACCAGCCGGGAGACGCAGACGGCGACGGGCCGTCCGGACAGGTCGTGGCGTTTGCGGATCTCCTCGCCGCCCGCCCCCGCGTGGAACATCCGCTCGTCGACGCCGGGGGCCAGCCGGTGCATCCGGTGGGCGGCCGCCGGGGAGACCGCCTTGGCCATCCGGGAGCGGGTGTACTCGCCCAGGTAGGTCATGACGTCGAGGCCGTCGGCGATCCGGCGGAGGGTGGCGCGGGCTCCCGGGAGCTGCGCCCACGCGGCCTCGTGGCCGTGGGTGATGCCGACGACGCGGCGGATCCCGTCCTTGCGCAGGGCGGGGGCGAGCAGGCCGAGCGGGGCCGTCGCACCGAAGATCACCGAGTCGCAGCCCTCGGTCCTGACGATCTCGCGGGCCCGCTTCAGCACGGACGGCTCGGGCAGCATCAGCGAGGTGGGGTGCCGGACGACGGGGAACGGCTGGGCGGCGTCGAACTCGGCGGCGTCCTTCCAGGCGGGCGCGTAGACGACGACGGACCCCGCCGGGCGGCGCAGCGCCAGATTGTGCACGAACTGCTGGATCCCCCCGGGGCGCGGCGGGAAGTCGTTGGTGAGGATCAGCGTTTTCATCGCGTCCAGGATCTCAGGTGATCGACCGCACCCTCAACGGGGCCTGATCCCCGCCTTAAAGGCTCCCTAAGCGCCCTTTTTCGCGCGCTCTCCGGTCATAGCCTGCGAAAACCCGCTCACACCCCCGGAGGATCCACATGCGCAGGACTTTGACCGTCGCGGTACTGGCCGCGGTGCCCGTCGCGCTGCTGCCGGGCGGTGCGGTGTCGGCGCACGGCACGATGCAGAACCCCGCCAGCCGCGCCCTGGTCTGCTACCGGGCCAACCCGGAGAACCCGAAGGGCGCCGCCTGCAAGGCCGCCGTCAAGGTGAGCGGGCCGCAGGCGTTCTACGACTGGAACGGCGTCAACATCGCCGACGCGGCGGGCAAGCACCGCAAGCGCATCCCCGACGGCCGGCTCTGCAGCGCCGGCAACCCCAAGTACGCGGGCCTGGACCTGCCGCGCGCCGACTGGCCCGCCACCCGGCTCAAGGCCGGCGCGAAGTACACGTTCCGTTTCCGCGGCACCGCGCCCCACAAGGGCACCTTCTCGCTCTTCGTCACCAAGAACTCCTACCGGCCGACCCGCCCGCTGCGCTGGTCGGACCTCACACCCAAGCCGATCCTCCGCAAGACCGATCCGCGTCTGGTCAACGGCGTGTACGTCTTCCCCGCGATCAAACTCCCTAAGAGGACCGGCCGCCACCTCGTCTACGCCGTCTGGCAGCGTTCCGACAGCCCCGAGGCGTTCTACTCCTGCTCGGACGTCCGCTTCGCCCGCTCCGCCGCCCGCGAGGCCACCGCCCCCGTCCAACCGGCCAAGAACCACACACACCCCGCGCCCTCCGGCCCGGACGCCGCCGCCACCCCGGTCTCCGCGACCACGGCCCTGTCCCCCACCTCCCCGATCACCCCCTACCTCCTGCCCGCCCTCGCCTTCCTGGCCATCGCCACCGCGGCCACGGCCCGCCACCTCCGCACCCGCCGCCGCTCCCACTAGGAGTCCGCCGAAAAGGACCGGCTCGCCCCGCTATGTGGTGGTTGACCTTCACCGGCAAGCCGGAGTGATCCGGGCTCCGGAGGGGTCTTTTTCGGCAGCGTCCTAGGCGAGGCGGGAGCGGAGGTAGGCGAGCCAGGCGGGGGTGATGGAGGGGGTGCCGAGGGCCTGGCGCATGGCCTGGGGTTCGGGGAGGTGGGAGGAGAGGCGGTAGAGGTCGAGGAGGGCGGGTTCGCCGTGGGTCTCGGCGATGTAGGAGCAGGCCAGCCAGGACTCCTGGTAGGCCTCGCTCGGGGCGGCGGCGAAACGGGCGCGGTCGGGGAGGGCCGTGGGGCGGTAGCCGTCGGCGAGGGCCCCGGTCAGCTCCTTGGCGGCCTTGCGGGGCGGGGTGCCGGTGCCCTTGTAGCCGATGTAGTCGGCCAGACCCTCGACCAGCCAGAGCGGGGTCTTGGTGTCCGAGGCACTGTTCAGGGCTATATGGGTGAGTTCATGGGTGAGGACCACGCGACGGCCCAGGGCGTTGACGCGCGACCAGACGTCCGGGGAGATCAGGATCCGGGACGGGGCCGGGGAGCGGTCCGCGTTCGGGGGCGCCACGGCCAGGGCGACGATCGTGTCGAGATCCTGACCGCCGGCCAGGGTGGCGGCGGTGGCCGCGTCGGCGGGCGCCAGGGCGACGGCGCGCTGCGGCCACGAACGGCCGACCACCGCCGAGACCAGGGGCACGGAACGGTCGAGCTGGGCGGCGATCTCCTTGAGCGCGCCGTCACCCAGGACGAGGGCGTGCCCGCCCTGGACCGCGCGGAGATCAGGCGACGACCAGAAATCCGGGGCGTCGCGATGCTCGGAGCCGCCGTCGCCGACCAGCCGGCCCGCCCGGTGGCGCAGATGGACGGTGCGGACGGCGTCCACCGTGTCGAAACCCTGGAGCCGGTAGGCCCGGTGGACCGTCAGCAGCTCCCCCTCGACCGCCGCGACGGTCTCCGCGAACCGCGAGAAGCGGACACGGAACAGGGCGTCGAACAGTTCGCCCTCCCTGACCTGGAAACCGATCTCGGCGGGGTCCACCGAGGCGAGGAAGGAGTCGCGGTCGCGGGCCAGGACGGCGCGCGAGCGGGCCTCGAACAGCGCGGCGAGCGCGGTCGGCGCGACGGTGGAAGCCGTGGCTGCGGGAGGCTCGGCAGGGCCGGGGCG
>NZ_BAAGZI010000233.1:0-9204 GCF_054778695.1 Actinocorallia lasiicapitis | reverse complement strand
GTGGGCCTCCGCCGCGCCCGGCATCAGCCCGGCCAGCAGCCGGGCCAGCCGCAGCGCCTCGGCGACGAGCTCGGGACGCATCAGATCGTCGCCCTCGGTGGCGGTGTAGCCCTCGTTGAAGATCAGATAGAGGACGTGCAGGACGGCGTCGAGCCGGTCGGCCAGCTCGGGGCCGTCGGGGACCTCGAACGGGGCCCGCGCGGCGCGCAACGCCTTCTTCGCCCGGACGATCCGCTGGGCGATCGTCGGCTCCGGCACCAGGAACGCCCGCGCGATCTCGCCGGTGCCGAGCCCGCCCAGCAGCCGCAGGGTCAGCGCGACCCTCGCCTCCGTCGACAGGACGGGATGGCAGGCGGTGAACAGCAGCCGCAGGACGTCGTCCTCGATCGGCTCCGGCTCGCCCGCCTGCGGCGGCGCGGCGCGCCCGAGCTCGGCGATCTTCTCCTCGTGGAGTTCGCCGCGGCGGATCTGATCGATGGCGCGACGTTTGCCGACCGTCACCAGCCAGGCCCCCGGATTACGGGGGACGCCCTGCTCAGGCCAGCTTTCGAGCGCCGCGAGCAGCGCGTCCTGCGCCAGCTCCTCGGCGCGCCCCACATCCCGGGTGAGCCGCGTCAGCGCCGCCACCACCCGCGCCGATTCCGCCCGCCAGACGGCCTCCACGGCCGCGCGCGCCTCCGTCACCCGCCCAGTATCGCGCGGATCGGCGGTAGGTTAATCTGCCAGATCGAGTCGGGGGGTGGCGGGGTGACTACGCGCGGGCTGGACCGGCAGCGGATGCTGCCCGCCGCCATCGGGGTCGCGGCGATGCTGACGGCGTCCGTCGGGGTGGCCATGGTCGCCGCCCACGAGGAGAAGACCGGCCTGCCCAAGGACTTCAGGGAGCTCCAGGTCTCGACCGAGGTCGAGGGGAACGTCCAGACCGCGAAGCAGATCACCGTCGCTCCGCTGAAGAAGCGGTACACGCCCCATCTGCTGGTCGCGTCCGAGCAGGAGCTGCCGGCGGCGTCCGTCGCGAAGGTGCGGAAGGTGGCGGGCGTCAAGGTCGTCGAGGTGGTCGACGGGGCCCGCACGGACGTCGCGGGACGCAGCAACGTCGGCCTGCTCGGGGTCGATCCGTCGACCTTCCGCAACCTCGCGCCCAAGGAGTCGGCGAAGCTCGACGCGCTCTGGCGGAACGTCGCGGGCGGCGATGTGGTGATCTCCTTCCAGGGGCCGCAGCTCGGCACCGTCGTGCCCGCGGGGGCGGCGGTGCTGGGGGCGAGCGTCCGGGTGGGGGCGTTCGCGGCGCTCGGCGTGCCGTCGGTCGAGGCGATCGTCTCCCACGACCAGGCCGCCCGGCTGGGGCTCGCCCACCGCAACGCGATGCTGATCAGCGCGCCCAAGCAGAACCTGCCGAAGCTCGGCAAGAAGATCCTCAAGCTGCTGCCGAAGGGCGCGAAGGTCTCGGTGCTGCAGCAGCAGCGGACGGCGCCCGTCCAGGTCGCCCAGACGGCCCGCTCCCCGCTGACCGGGGTCGTCGGCTGCTCCAACCACATGCAGGCCGTCCGGAACGAGATCGACGCCGTCACCGGCCCGTTCCTGGTGATCGGCTGCGCCCGTCCCGGCGACCCGCAGGACCACGGCACCGGCGACGCCACCGACTTCATGGTCAGCTCGGGCGGCGCCGCCCCCGGCCCCGGCGGGGTCGCCAAGGGCAACGCCGCCGCGTCCTACGCCATCTCCAACTGGCAGCGCCTCGGCATCAAGTACGTGATCTGGCAGCAGCACATCTGGAACCCCTCGGTCTGCCGCTGCTGGCGCCCCATGGGCGACCGCGGCAGCATCACCCAGAACCACTACGACCACGTCCACATCTCCGTCAACCACTGACGTCGCGGAGCCCGGCAGGGGGAAGCGCCGGTGGGGGTTATGGCCTAGTCTGGGCGATCATGGACGCTCGGCTCGTGGTCTGTCGTGGTTGCTGCTGCGGGAGTGCCGCCAAGAACCCTCGGACCGATCATGAGGGGTTGCTGGCCAGGCTGCGGGCGCTGCCCGGGGTGGGGGTGCGGACCAGTGAGTGCCTCGGGCCGTGCGACCAGGCGAACGTGGTGGTGGCGCGGCGGGCGGGGGAGCGGCCCGTCTGGCTGGCGCTGATGAACAGCGAGGCCGCCGTCGACGATCTCGCCGGGTGGCTGGCCGGGGGCGGGGAGCTGCCCGACACGCTCGAACTGCTGCACAGGATTCCCGCCTACGGGCCCGGCGGGACGCGTCGGCGCTGAGGCCGCGGAAATGTCAGTGGCGGTTCCTAGGGTGTGGGCATGGAACTGTCGGGTGAACAGGCGCGGCGGATGGCGCTGCGGGCACAGGGGCTGCTCGGGGCCGTCGATCGGCGGGGCGGGGTCCGCGGGGTGCTGCGGAGCCTCGGCGCGGTGCAGCTCGACACGATCTCGGTGCTGGCGCGCTCCCACGAGCTGATCCCGTACGCGCGGCTCGGAGCCGTCGGCAGGCAGGCCGTCGAGAGCGCCTATTGGGAGCACGGCACCTCCTTCGAGTACTGGTCGCACGCGGCGTGCATTCTGCCGATCGAGGAGTGGCCGCTGTTCGCGTTCCGGCGGCGGGCGTTCACGGCGCGCGGATACCGCTGGCATGAGCTGAAGGACGGTACGCGGTCGGTCGCCGAGGTGCGGGCGAAACTGCGCGCCGAAGGGCCGCTGACCTCGGCGGACATCGGCGGGTCCAAGACGGGCGGCGTCTGGTGGGACTGGTCCGAATCGAAGATCGCGATCGAGTGGATGCTGGACGTCGGCGAAGTGGTCTGCGTGGAGCGGCGCGGCTGGAAACGGGTCTACGACCTGGCCGAACGCGCCGTCCCCGCCGAGCTGCGCGACACCGAGCTCGACGACGAGACCTGCCTGACCAGGCTGGTCGCCCAGGCCGGGCGGGCGATGGGCGTCGCCACCAGGGCCGATCTGGCCGATTACCACCGGCTGAAGAAGGCCCAGGTCGATCAGGTGATCGGCGGGACGGGGCTGGTGCCCGTCACCGTCCAGGGGTGGGGGGAGCGGGCCTGGGCCGATCCCGCGGCGCTGGAATCCGAGCCGAAGGGGCGGCACCGCACCACCCTGCTGTCGCCGTTCGACTCGCTGATCTGGGACCGCGCCAGAACCGAGCGGATCTTCGGGATGGCGCACCGGCTGGAGGCCTATGTGCCCAAGCCGAAGCGGGTGCACGGCTACTTCGCGATGCCGCTGCTGGCGGGCGGGAAGCTCGTCGGCAGGGTCGATCCGGCCCGTGAGGGGACCACGCTCGTCGTACGGCAGATCTCCCTGGACGGCCCGGAGCGCACCGTTCTGAAGAACACCGAAGCGGCCGCCAAGGCGCTGTGGGAGGCGGCGAGCTGGGTCGGCTGCGACGCGGTCAAGCTGGAACGTGTGCTTCCCGCTCATGCGGAACCGGCCCTGAGGGAGGCTTTGTCACGGCAGCTCTAAGACTGGTCTGTCCAACTTCGCCTCTGGTGAGTAACATCGCCCGGACTCAGGCGGTTACCCTTCGGTTCTACTCACCAGTAGACGGGCTTCTCGCCGCCCTCATCTCCCCCTGGCGTTCTGGAAGGACTGCGCGATGGCCTCGTGGCTTCGGGACTGGATCGACACCCCTCACCCGGACCGGGGCGTGTACCTGGCCGACGAGCAGGGCGGCTGGGCCTACCGGAGCTACCCCGAGATCGCGTCCTCCGCCAAGAAGATCGCGGCGGCGCTGGCCGAGGAGGGCGTCGGCCCCGGTGACGTCGTGTGCGCGATCATCCCGACGGACTACGACCTGATCTCCACCTACTTCGGGGTGTGGGCGTCGGGCGCGGTGATCTGCCTGATCACGCCGCCGCTGTTCCAGACGGGTGAGGAGTACGTCGCCCATGTGGCGGCGATCCTCCGTCAGGCGAAGCCGCGGCTGACCATCGCCTCGGCCGACCTCAAGGAGCTCACCGCCCAGTGCATGGAGCGGGCCGGGATCGCGGGCGAGCCGTGGCTGCCGCGCGAGGCCGACCACGAGGCTCCGCTGGCGCCCGAGTCGGAGCTGGCGCTGCTGCAGTTCACGTCCGGTTCCAGCGGTGAGCCGCGCGGCGTCCGGGTGACGTGGGACAACCTCGAGGCCAACAGCGACCACATCGTCAAGCACGTCGGTTATGTCGACGGCGACGAGGTCAACTCGTGGCTGCCGCTCTACCACGACATGGGTCTGATCGGCACTTTCCTCACCGCGGTGACCAGGCAGGCCACCCTGCACCTGATGCGGCCCGACCAGTGGATCCGCGATCCGAAGCGCTGGCTGGAGCGGTTCTCCCGCGCCCAGCACTCGGCGGCGCCGCCGTTCGCGTTCTCCTACATGGCGCGGCGGGTCAAGCCCGAGCAGGTCGAGGGTCTCGACCTGTCGGCGTGGAAGGCCGTGATCGTCGGCGCGGAGCCGGTCGACCCAGCCGGGCTCGAGGCGTTCTACCAGCTCATGGCGGGTACCGGTTTCCAGCGGACCGTCTACCGGCCGGCCTACGGGATGGCCGAGATCACGCTGTGCACGACCATGTTCGACGGCAGTGTCGAGCCGCTGTCGGTGCGTCCGGAGGCGGATTCGCTGAACTTCGGTGAGCCGATCCGGATCGCGGAGGAGCGGCGGCTGGGCCCCGACTCGGTGTACGACAAGGCCGGCTGGATGGTCGGCTGCGGCGCGATCGACGCGGCGATCCCCGTCCGGATCTGCGACGAGCACGGCAAGGAGCTGCCGGAGGGGTATCTGGGCGAGGTCGTGTCGGGTGGCCGTTCGGCGTGCGACGGCTACTACGCGGGCGCCGAGGGCAAGTCGACGCGGTTCATCGACGGCGAGGTCTGGACGGGTGACGCCGGTTTCGTCTACAAGGGTCAGCTGTTCGTGCTGGGCCGGATGGGCGACAGCCTGAAGGTCCGCGGCCGCTCGGTCTATGTTGAGGATCTGGAGGCGAAGCTCTCGGAGGTGACCGGCCTGCACAAGG
This sequence comes from Actinocorallia lasiicapitis, assembly GCF_054778695.1. Lineage (NCBI taxonomy): Bacteria > Bacillati > Actinomycetota > Actinomycetes > Streptosporangiales > Thermomonosporaceae > Actinocorallia > Actinocorallia lasiicapitis. The sequence goes on along the minus strand of NZ_BAAGZI010000233.1, from coordinate 4,202 downwards.
GCCGTATCACGGTCGTGGCCGTCCCCGGCGTCGGTTCCCGGGGCGTCGCCCTGTTCGTCGAGGCAGAGGAAGGCGACTGGACTTCGGAGGCCCGCCGTTTCCTGGCCCGCCGCCTGGACGACGCCGACCTCACCATCGTCACCGGCCCCCGAGGCCTCATCGAACGCACCTCTTCGGGCAAGCCCCGCCGCCGCTACATGTACGAACGCCTCCAGGCCGGCACCCTAGACAACGTCAAGGTCCTCACCACCACCTGAGACCCGCGGCCCACCGAACGGCCAGGCCCGAGACACCCCCGTCCCCGGCCTGGCCGCAACCCTCGCCGTCCCGGCCTCTCCGCAGACACGTCGCCCACACCCCCGCACCCAATGCCTTGCCCCATCGACAACGTCAAGATTCCTGGTGCCTCAGCGCCTCGCGGACCTGGGGATTTCAACGGATGACGGCAGCCACGCTCCCGCATCCGGCAGCCTGGCGCGCCCAAATCCTGGAGTCCCCGGTAGCTTGTGCGCAGCACATAAGGAGGCCGAAGGCATGGTTGAGCGTCGGATGCCGACGGTGGAGTCGGCGGAGCTGATCGAGTTGGTCAGGGAGATCGCTGCCAAGGAGTTGTTGCCGAGGGTCGTTGAGGCGGAGCGGTCGGAGACCTTCCCTCGGGAGGTGTTCCGGTTGCTGGGCAGGGCCGGGCTGCTGGGGTTGGCGTATCCGGAGGAGGTCGGCGGGGGCGGCCAGCCGTATGAGGTCTATCTCCAGGTGCTGGAGGAGATCGGTTCGGTCTGGGCTTCGGTGGCGGTGGGCGTCAGCGTGCACACGCTGTCGTGTTTCCCTGTTTTCACGTTCGGGTCGGCGGAGCAGAAGGCGCGGCTGCCGGAGATGCTGGGTGGCGGGCTGCTGGGCGGGTATGCGCTGTCGGAGAGCCAGGCGGGTTCGGACGCGGCGGCTCTGACGACGCGCGCGGTCCGTGACGGCGATGGCTATGTGATCAACGGTTCGAAGGCGTGGATCACGCATGGCGGGGTGGCCGATTTCTACGCCCTGTTCGCGCGGACGGGTGATTCGGGTGCGCGGGGGATCAGCGCGTTCCTCCTGGACGGTGATGCCGCGGGGCTGACCGCGGGCCGTCCCGAGGAGAAGATGGGCCTGACCGGTTCGACCACTGCTCCGCTGCATCTGGACGGGGTCAGGGCGCCGGTGGCGAGCCTGCTCGGTGAGGAGGGCGCGGGGTTCTCGGTCGCGATGGCGGCGCTCGATTCGGGCCGTCTCGGGATCGCGGCGTGTGCCGTCGGGCTGGCGCAGGGGGCGTTGGACGAGGCGGTGGCGTATGCGAAGGAGCGCGAGCAGTTCGGCTCGAAGATCATCGAGTTTCAGGGTCTCGGTTTCCTGCTGGCGGACATGGCGGCGGCCGTCGAGTCGGCGCGGGCCACTTATCTGGAGGCGGCGCGCCGCCGTGACGCGGGCCTGTCGTACAGCCGTCAGGCGAGTATCGCCAAGCTGGTGGCGACGGACGCGGCGATGAAGGTCACCACGGACGCCGTCCAGGTGTTCGGCGGCAACGGCTACACGAGGGACTTCCCGGTCGAGCGGTTCATGCGCGAGGCGAAGGTGATGCAGATCTTCGAGGGCACCAACCAGATTCAGCGGTTGGTGATCGCCCGAAGCCTCGCGAGGTCTTGACGGTACGTACGGTGTAAGTAAAGACTTACGGCGTCCGTCTTGGGAGGTATGCACATGGGCGTGCTCGCGCCGGCACCGGAAGGCCTCAAAGCCGTTCCCGGCGATCCTGGACTGCCGTATCTCGGCTACATCCTGGAGTCGATCCGCGATCCGCTGAAGTGGGCGGAGGGCCGGCGCGCGAAGTACGGCGCCGTGTCCTGGTCGAACTTCCTCGGCAAGAAACTGGTGACCCTGCAGGGACCGGAGGCCGCCGAGACCGTCCTGATCAACCGGGAGAAGGCGTTCGCCAGCGGCCCGGCCTGGGGTTTCTTCATCGGCCCGTTCTTCCACCGCGGCATCATGCTGCTCGACTTCGAGGAGCACCTGCACCACCGGCGGATCATGCAGCAGGCGTTCACACGTGCCCGGCTGCGCTCCTACATGGAGAGCATGGCGGGCAGCATCGCCACCGGCATCGCGGACTGGCGGCCGGGCGCGTTCAAGGTGCTGCCGCACAACAAGCAGCTCACCCTCGACCTCGCGCTGGACGTCTTCGTCGGCGTCAAGCTGGACCAGCGCGAGGCCGACCGGCTGAACAAGGCGTTCGTCGACGCCGTCCGGGCCGGGCTCAGCATCGTCCGCTACCCGGTGCCCGGGATGCGGTGGAGCCGCGGGCTGAAGGCGCGCCGCGATCTGGAGAGGTTCTTCTTCGACCACATCGCCGCCAAACGGCGCGACGGCGGCGACGACCTGTTCGCGGCCCTCTGCCAGGCCGAGTCCGACGACGGCGACCGCTTCACCGACGAGGACGTCGTCAACCACATGATCTTCGCGCTGATGGCGGCGCACGACACCACCACCATCACCATGACGACCATGGCCTACTACCTGGCCAAGAACCCCGAGTGGCAGGAGCGCTGCCGCGTCGAGTCGCGCGCCCTCGGCAAGGAAGTCCTGGACTTCGACGACCTCGACGCCCTCACCTCGATCGACCTGGTGATGAAGGAGTCGCTGCGGCTGTGCTCCCCGGTGCCGGGCCTGCCGCGCGAGACCGTGAAGGACACGGTCGTGCTCGGCCACCACATCCCCAAGGGCACGCTGGTGAACGTCGCGACCTTCACCAACCACTACATCGAGGAGTACTGGCCCGACCCGCGGCGGTTCGACCCCGAGCGGTTCGCGCGCAAGGAGGACCGGGTGCACTCCTACGCCTGGTACCCGTTCGGCGGCGGCGTGCACAAGTGCATCGGCCTCCACTTCGCGGGAATGCAGGTGAAATCGATCCTTCATCAGGTTCTGCTGAACTACTCCTGGTCGGTGCCGGACGACTATGTCTGGCCGCTCGACATGACCACCCTCCCGGTGCCCAAGGACGGGCTCCCCGTGAAACTGGAGCGTCTGAAGTGATCGTCGCCATCACCGGTGCCGCACGCGGCATCGGCTACGCCACCGCGAAGGCCCTCAAGGCGCAGGGCATGACCGTCGTCATCGGCGACATCGACGAGGAGGCCGTCGCAGCGGCGGCCGCCGAGCTGGGGGTGGACGGCCATGTCCTGGACGTCACCAACAGGGCCTCGTTCGAGGTGTTCCTGGAGGCCGCGGGCGAGTACGACGTCCTGATCAACAACGCGGGCATCATGCCGATCGGCCCGGTCACCGAGGAGTCCGACGCGGACGCCCGCCGCTGCTTCGACATCAACGTGCACGGCGTCATGCTCGGGACGAAGATCGCGCTGGCCCGGTTCCGGCCGCTCGGCAGGGGCCAGATCATCAACATCGCGTCGCTGGCGGGGATGATGCCCGCGGCGGGCCTGGCGCTGTACAACGGGAGCAAGGCGGCCGTCCTGCTGTTCACCGAGGCCACCCGGCTGGAGGTCGCGGGGGACGGTGTGAAGGTCGGCGCGGTCCTGCCGACCTTCACCAACACCGAGCTGGTCGCCGGCACCCGCAGCCCGAAGGGCCGCAAGTACTCCGAGCCCGAGGACGTCGCCGCCGCCGTCATCGCCATGATCGCCAAGCCGCGCCCGCAGCTCAGCGTCCCCAAGTCCTACGGTCTCCAGCTCAAGCTCGGCGCCCTCCTCCCGCCCGCCGCCCGCGAGGCCGTCGCCCGCCGCTTCGGCCTCGACACCCTCTTCCTGGACTACGACCACTCCGCGAGAAAGATTTACGACGACCGCATCCGCGGCTAACACCTAGACTCTGCCCCGTGAAACATGGCAAGCCGGTCTTCGTCGACGGAACGGGACGGCGCAGGAAGCTGATGCGCCGGGCGGGGCTCGGCTTCGGCGCCCTGCTCGGCGGCTACGCCCTGGTCCTGGGCATCGGCCTCGGAACAGGCGCCGACGTGCCGATGGACGACTGGATCGCGCCGCCGAAGACCGAGCGGCCCAAGATCGAATCCGTGCCGACCCTGCTGCGCAGGACACCGGAGCCCGAGGCGGCCGGCACCCGGCCGCCGGGCACCGCCCCGGCGAAGCCCGCCCCGGCCGGGACGGCCCCCCCCGAGCCGTCGACCGCGGCCCCCCCCCCCCCCCCCCCGCCCCCCCCCC
>NZ_BAAGZI010000232.1:0-9220 GCF_054778695.1 Actinocorallia lasiicapitis | reverse complement strand
GTGCCCGGCCGCGGCGGCCCGTCCGGCGAGCAGCCGCACCGCCTCGCGCATCCGGGGCAGCGGCACGCCGGTGAGACGTTCCACCCGTTCCGGCCAGTAGGTGTGGGCCACCCGCAGGACGGAGGAGAACCCCTCGGTCCGGCTCTCGAGATAGGCGAGGTCGGCGAGCCCCTCGGTGACGGCCAGATGCAGGAGCCCGTTGGCGAGCGCCAGGTCCGTTCCCGGGACGGGTTGCAGATGCAGGTCGGCCTGCGCCACGGTGGCGGTACGGCGCGGGTCGATCACGATCAGCGACCCGCCCCGCGACCTCATCTCCGCTGTGTGCCGCATGAACGGCGGCATGGTCTCGGCGGGATTGGCGCCCGCCAGCAGCACCGTGTCGGCCTCGGCGATGTCGGTCAGGGGCACGGGCAGCCCCCGGTCCACCCCGAACGCGCGGTTGCCGGCCGCGGCCGCCGAGGACATGCAGAACCTGCCGTTGTAGTCGATGTTCGCCGTCCGCAACGCGATCCGCGCGAACTTTCCCAGCTGGTAGGCCTTCTCGTTGGTCAGCCCGCCGCCCCCGAACACCGCCACGGCGTCGTCTCCGTGGCGGTCCCGGGTGCGGCGGATTCCGGCGGCCACCCGGTCCAGGGCGGTGTCCCAGCCGCACGGGCGCAGCGGGGCGCCCCGGTGCTCCCGGATCAGCGGCGTGGTCAGCCGCTCCGGGTGCCCGAGCAGCTCGGCCGCGCTCCATCCCTTCTTGCAGAGACCGGCGTGGGCGCCGGGCCGGTCGGCCCGGGGCGCGACCTCGACCGGCGCGGCGGACAGCGTCATCCCGCACTGCAGCGCGCAGTAGGGGCAGTGGGTGGCCGTCATGGTCAGACGTCCGCTCCGGCCAGGCTCGGCACCGTCTTGATGGCGAAGCGCGTACGGAGGTAGAAGAACCAGGTGAGGGCGACGCGCAGCCCGTAGAACCCGGCGAGCACGCTCAGCGCCGCGCTGATGCTGCCGGTGTTCTCCAGGGAGAGCCGGAAGACCTGCTGGATCAGCACCCCGCCCGCGGCGCCGACCGCCGAGCAGATGCCGAGCGCGGCGGCGGCGTCCCTGCGCCCGCGGGCCGTGGCCCTCCTGACCGCCGTCGCGTCGTCGGACCGCACGTCGGCGTGCGCCTGGGCGTGGTAGATGGCGGGGATCATGCGGTAGGTCGAACCGTTGCCGATTCCCGTGGTCGCGAAGACGAACAGGAAGGCGGCCAGGAAGACGGGCCAGCTGCCCGCGTTCACGGCGAGGGCGACGAGCGCCACGCCCGCTCCCATCGCCAGGAAGTTGATCATCGTGACCCGGGCGCCGCTGAACCGGTCGGCCAGCCAGCCGCCGAAGGGGCGGGCCACCGAGCCGATGAAGGCTCCGAGCCAGATGAAGTTCGCGCCCTTCACGTCCGGGAACTGCGCCTTGATGAGCACACCGAACGAGAAGGCGTACCCGATGAACGAGCCGAAGGTGCCGATGTAGAGGACGGACATCACGACCGTCTGGGACCGCCGGCACATGGCCGCCATCTCCCGCGCCGTGTAGGCGGAGGAGGCGGTCTTCAGGTTGTTCATGAAGAAGTAGGCGCACGCGGCGGCCAAGAGCAGCAGCGGTATCCAGACCAGGCCGACCGCGACCAGGCCGAAGGCCACGATCAGCGGAGGCATGGCGAGCTGGGTGACCGAGGTCCCCAGGTTGCCGCCCGCCGCGTTCAAGCCCAGGGGCAGGCCCTGCCGCGAGGCGGGGTAGAAATGGGTGATGTTGGCCATCGAGGAGGCGAAGTTCCCGCCGCCGAGGCCCGTCGTCGCGGCGATGAGCAGCAGCGCCCAGAAGGGGATGTCCGGGTTCTGGACGGCGTAGACGAACAGTCCGCACGGGATGAGGAGCAGCAGGGCCGAAACGATGGTCCAGTTCCTGCCGCCGAACCGGGCGGGGGCGAAGGTATAGGGCACGCGCACGAGCGCTCCCACGAGGTTGGGCGTGGTCGTGAGCCAGAGCAGTTCCCCGACCGACAACGTGATCCCGACCCGGGGCAGCGACAGGACCGCGATGCTCCAGAGCAGCCAGACGCAGAATCCCAGATGTTCGGTGAAGATCGAGAATACGAGGTTACGGGTGGCGACCGCACGTCCCGTCGCCTCCCAGAAAGCCTCGTCATCGGGCTCCCAATGGTCTATCCATCGTTTCCCCGACATCTCCGCGGTCCGAGCCGACATATCACTCTCCTTTGTTCAGCTTTCCGCGAAGCTAACAAACCGGCCGGTAGCAGACGTGAGTAATCACTCTTCAAATCCGCCTTCGAGTAGTGGTCACCAGATCGTTCGGCGCGAATTCGCCATTCCTTCGCACGGCCTTTATCGAACGGGCATTCCACCAGGATGAACCGGAATGCCATCCGGGACGTCAGGGCCCACCCAGGGCCAGACCACCTAGGTTTCGCATCGGCGGAGACGATGTCCGGCTCGCGGCGCTCAGGTCGAGGCGCGGCTCGGGAGGCAAGTTCCATGCGAACCCCGCCAGGGCCTCTACATCGACATCGCCACCGTCGAGAAGTTCCTCCGCGTCAAGATCCTCCTGGCCTGAGCCCGGCCGGGGCGCGGCTGATGGCCGGGTGAGCCCCGGCTATTCCTACTTGATTGGTTGACAAAGTCGGCTAAGTAGGAAAATGTTCCGCCTGGAAAGCGACACTCTGGGAGGAACGCGATGACAGTGGTGGAAGTCGATCTGGCCGGGCGGTGGGGGCTGAGTGGGCCGCGTGCCCTGCGGCGGCTGGCGGAAGGGCAGGAGGAGCGCCCGTACGAGGTCTTCTCCGTGCGGCCGCTCGGGCCCGTCATCGGCGCGGAGATCGGTGGCGTCGACCTCCGTGAACCGCTCACCCCCGAGGTCTTCGCCGAGCTGGACCGGGCGCTACTCGAGTTCAAGGTGCTGTTCTTCCGCAAGCAGCGGATCACCAACGAGCAGCACCGCGGTTTCGCGCTGAACTGGGGCCCGCTGGAGACCCACCCGTTCCTGCCCAGCGGCGCCAGCGAGGACGTCGTCAGGTTCGCCAAGGACGCCAACGTCGGCGGCTACGAGAACCTCTGGCACACCGACGTCACGTGGCGGAGCAACCCCGCGCTCGGTTCGGTGCTCCGGCTGGTCGAGGTCCCGCCGAACGGCGGCGGCGACACACTCTGGGCCGACGCGGGCGTCGCCTACGACAATCTGACCGACGAGCTCAAGGAGCGGATCGACGGGCTGACGGCCGTCCACGACTTCTTCCCCGCGTTCGGCCGGCTGCTGGGCCCCGAGCTGGCCGCCGCCAAACGCGAGGAGTTCCCGCCGGTCGAGCACCCGATCGTCAGGACCCACCCGAGGACCGGCCGCAAGACCCTGTTCGTCAACGGGATCTTCACCACGCACATCCCGTCGCTTCCCGCCGAGGAGGGCGAGGAGCTGCTGCGGCTGCTGTTCCGGCAGGCGTTCGCGCCCGAGTACCAGGTGCGGTGGCGGTGGGAGGCCGACGACGTCGCGTTCTGGGACAACCGGGCGACCTGGCACTACGCCGCGTCCGACTACCACCCGCACGTGCGCGTCGCCGAGCGCGCCTCGATCGTGGGCGACGTGCCGCGATGAAGGGCTCGCCGCGCCGGCTGCTCGGGCCGGTGCTGTTCCTCGCGCTCTGGCAGCTCGCCTCCTCCGCCGGCTGGCTCGACCCGCAGCTCATCGTCGGGCCCGCGACGGTCGCCGAGACCGGCTGGCACATGATCGCCGACGGTGACCTCCAGGCGAACCTGTGGGTGTCGCTGCGCCGCGCCCTGATCGGGCTGGCCGTGGGCGTCGCCACTGGAACGTTCCTCGCGCTGGTCTCGGGCCTGTTCCGGCTCGGTGAGGACCTGATCGACGGGGTCGTCCAGATGCTCCGGTCGATGCCGGTGCTCGCGCTGGTGCCCCTGGCGATCGTCTGGTTCGGGATCGGCGAGGAGGTCAAGATCTTCCTGGTGGCGCTGGCCACGACCTTCCCCGTCTACATCAACGTCCATGCCGCGATCCGGGGCGTCGACCCCCGGTACGTCGAGCTGGCGAAGGTGGTCGGGCTGGGCCGGATCGCGCTGATCCGGCGGATCCTGCTGCCGGGCGCGCTGCCCGGGTTCTTCGTCGGGCTGCGGTTCTCGGTCACCATCGCGTGGCTGGTCCTCGTGGTCAGCGAGCAGATCAACGCGACCAGCGGGATCGGCTTCCTGATGAACCAGGCCCGCTCGTTCTCCCAGACCGACGTGATCGTCGTCGGGCTCATCGTGTACGCCCTGCTGGGCCTCGGCTCCAACGCCCTGGTCGTGTTCGTGGAAAGGAGGGCGCTGTCATGGCGACCGACCTTCGAGGGAAGCTGACGTCCAAGCGGCCGGCCCCGCCGCGGAAGGCCCCGGCCGCCACGACCGTCGCCGGGGTGCGGAGGGCGTTCGGTGACCGCACCGTCCTCGACGGCGTCGACCTGCGGATCGAGCCCGGCGAGTTCGTCGCGCTGTTCGGCCGCAGCGGATCCGGCAAGACCACCCTGCTGCGCGCGATCTCCGGTATCGACCCGGACGACAGCGGGCAGATCAGCGTTCCGGAACGTCGCGCCGTCGTCTTCCAGGACGCCCGTCTGCTCCCCTGGGCCCGGGTCCTCGACAACATCGTCCTCGGGCTGAAGGGCGACGTCCCCCGCGACCGCGGCCGCGCCCTGCTCGAGGAGGTCGGCCTTGCGCGCCACGAGCGCGCCTGGCCGTCCACTCTGTCGGGCGGCGAGGCACAGCGCGCGGCACTCGCCCGCGCCCTGGTCCACTCCCCCGACCTGCTGCTGCTCGACGAACCGTTCGGCGCCCTCGACGCGCTGACCCGGATCAAGATGCACGCGCTGCTGCGCGAGCTGTGCGACCGGTACCGCCCGGGCGTGCTGCTCGTCACCCATGACGTCGACGAGGCGATCCTGCTCGCCGACCGCGTCCTGGTCCTCACCGACGGGCGGCTCTCGCTCGATCTGCCCGTCGACCTCCCCCATCCCCGGCACCGCCACAGCGCGGCCTTCGCCGAACTGCACACCACGCTCCTCGCCGAACTCGGCGTGCACGTCCCCGAAAGTGAGCTCCTCCCGTGAAGCGTCTCCTCGCCCTCTCCACCGCCGTCGCCGTCGCGCTCACGGCCGCGGCCTGCAGCGGGAAGTCCGACTCCCCGTCCTCGACCGACGGCGCCGTGACGCTCCGCGTCGGCGTGCTGGGCACCGCCAACACCCAGGAGGCGCTGCTCAAGGCCGCGGGCCAGCTCGACGGGCTGCCCGGCTACAAGATCGAGTGGAGTCTGTTCCCCGCCGGCCCGCAGCTCGTCGAGGCCGAGAAGGCGGGCGCGGTCGACATCGGCCTCACCGCCACCACCCCGGCGATCTTCGCCCAGGCCGCCGGCACCCCGATCAAGATCGTCGCTGCTTACCAGCTCAAGGACGCCACGAAGTCGGCGCAGGCGATCCTGGTGCCGAAGGACTCCCCGATCAAGAGCGTCGCCGAGCTCAAAGGCAAGAAGGTCGCGCTGACCAACGGCACGATCCTGCAGTACCTGACCATCAAGGCGCTCGGCAAGAACGGTCTGGGCTACAAGGACATCACGCCCGTCGACCTGCCGGTGACCGACGCGTTCGCGGCGTTCAAGCGCGGTGACGTCGACGCCTGGACGACCATCGACCCCTATGTCACCCAGGCCGTCGCCCAGACGGGCGCCCGGGTGCTGGTCTCCGGCGCGGGCCTCCAGGTCGACGGCTGGGTGCAGCTCGCCCGCCAGAAGGCCCTGGACGACCCGAAGACCGCCGAGGCGATCGCCGACTACGTCAAGCGGATCAACACCGCGCAGGTGTGGCAGCAGTCCAATCTCGACACCTGGGCCGGCACCTACGCGACGCTCAACAAGATCCCCGAGCCCCTCGCCAAGCAGCTCCTGATCAACAGCGGCTATGTCCCGGTGAAGATCGACCAGACGGTGATCGCGGCCCAGCAGAACCAGGCCGACGCCTACCAGGGCCTGGGCCTGCTGCCCAAGAAGCTCAACGTCGCCGCCGAGTTCGACAACCGCTTCGACTCCCTGGCGGTCGCGCCGTGACGACCCGCGACTACACGGGACACGGCGCCACGGTGGGGCGGACGGTCGCCGAGTCCGTCCCGTGGTGGCGGCCCCAGCCCCAGGCTCCCGAGGGCGCCCCGAACGTGATCGTCGTGCTCCTGGACGACATGGGTTTCAGCGACATCGGCCCGTTCGGCTCGGAGATCGACACCCCGCATCTCGACCGGCTCGCCGAGCGCGGTGTCCGGTTCACCAACTACCACACCAACCCGCTCTGCTCGCCGTCGCGCGCGTCGCTGCTGACCGGGCTGAACCCGCACAACGCCGGGTTCGGGTTCGTGGCCAACGCCGACCCCGGCTTCCCCGGCTGGGCGCTGGAGCTGGCCGACGACGTCCCGACCCTCGCCGAGTCGCTGCGGGCGGGCGGCTACGCCACCTACGCGGTCGGCAAATGGCACCTCACCAAGGACTCGACGATGAACGAGGGCGCGTCGAAGCGGTCCTGGCCGCTCCAGCGCGGCTTCGACCGGTTCTACGGGTTCCTCGAGGGCCTGACCAGCCTGCATTTCCCGTTCCATCTGGTCAGGGACAACTCGCCCGTCGAGCTCGACGCCTACCCCGACGGCTACTACCTCACCGACGATCTGACGGACGAGGCGATCGGCCAGCTCAAGGGGCTGCGCGCCAACTCCGCGAAGCCGTTCTTCCTGTACTTCGCGCACGGCGCCGTCCACGGGCCGCTCCAGGCGAAGGCCGACGACATCGCCAAGTACCGGGGCCGCTACGACCGCGGCTGGGACGCCGTCCGCGAGGAGCGGTTCGCCCGGCAGCTCGCCGACGGGCTGTTCCCCGAGGGCACCGTCCTGCCGGAACGCAACAGCGAGCGGAACTACGACGTCGAGGCGTGGGAGTCGCTGCCGCAGGAGGACCGGGAGCTGTTCGCGCGGCTCAAGGAGGTCTACGCGGGCATGGTCGACAACGTCGACCAGAATCTGGGCCGGCTGCTGGCGACCGTGGAGGCGCTCGGCGAGCTCGACAACACGATCGTCGTGTTCACCTCCGACAACGGCGGGACGGGCGAGGGCGGGGCGCGCGGCACCCGCAGCTACTTCAAGAACTTCGCGAAGAGCCCGCTGCTGCCCGGCGAATGGCATGAGGACGTGCCGCGCGATCTGGACTCGCTGGGCGGGCCGCAGAGCGCCGTCCACTACCCGCGCGGCTGGGGCATGGCGTCCAACACGCCGTTCCGGCTGTACAAGGGCAACACCCACGCGGGCGGGGTGCGGGTTCCGTTCGTCCTGTCCTGGCCGGACGGGCTCGGCGAGCAGGCCGGTCAGATCCGCGCCCAGTACCAGTACGTCACGGACCTGTTCCCGACCCTGCTGGAGCTCACCGGGGTGGAGCGGCCTGCCGAGCGCGACGGCCGCCCGGCCCGGCCGCTCGACGGCTTCGCCTTCACCGGGCCGCTGCGCGTCGCGTCGGCGGGCAGCACCCATCCGGAGCAGTACGCCGAGATGACCGGCAACCGCTCCTACTACCGGGACGGCCATAAACTCGTCACCCACCACCGGCAGGGCGGCCGGATCGACGACGATCCGTGGGAGCTCTACGACATCAGGACCGATCCGACCGAGACGCGGGATCTGGCGGCGGACCGTCCCGACCTGGTCAAGGAGCTCGCCGAGGCGTGGGAGCGGGCCGCGTGGGACAACCGGGTCTTCCCGCTGCCCGACGGGCCGCGCCATTTCCTGGCGCGGCCGCCCGCCGACGCGCGGTTCAGCCGTCCGGTGACGCTGCTGCCGGGCACGCCGAGCCTGGAACGGTACCGGTCGGCGAAGCTGACGGCGTTCCGCTCGTTCGACGTCGTCACCCGGCTGGTCTCGGCCGACGGCGACGAGGGCGTGCTGTTCGCGCACGGCGACCAGGGCAGCGGCTACCACCTGCGGGTCGAGGGCGGCCGGCTGGTGTTCGCCTACAACGAGTACGGCCTGCTCCAGGACGTCGACGCGGGGACCCTGGCCCCCGGTGAGCACGAGCTCGTGCTGCGGGCGGCGGCGATCCCGGACTTCCGCTGGCGGTTCACCGTCCTGGTCGACGGCGTGGAGCGGGCGGTGCTGCCGGAGGTGCTGATGCTGTTCGGGATGGCGCCCGCCCAGGGCGTCGACGTCGGCGCCGACCGCCGCAACCCGGTCTCCTGGCCGGTCTACGAACGGCACCGCGCCTACCCGTTCACCGGCGCCCTCACCTCGGTCACCTACGTGCCGGGCGAGCCCGCGCCCTACGATCCGGCCCGGCTGCTGGAGGTGCTCCAGGAGGCCGGAGCGGCCTACGAGTAGCTCACCTTGCAGGCCAGCAGGACGGCCAGCACACCGAGCAGGCCGCCCATGGCGACGCGCTGAGCGCGAAGCCAGGGCGGTCTGCCCGCCAGGAACGCCGCGACCGAGCCCGCCGCGAGCACGATCGACAGGTTCACCGCGACGGCCACCGCGATCTGGACGCCGCCGAGCACCAGTCCCTGGAGCACGACCGCGCCGCCGTCCAGGTCGACGAACTGCGGGATCACCGAGACATAGAGGATCGCGATCTTCGGGTTGAGCAGGTTCGTCGCCAGCCCCATCGCGAAGAGCCGCCCCGGCGGGTCCGCGGGCACCTCCTGGACGGCGAAGACCGACGCCCCGCCCGGCTTGACGGTCTTCCACGCCAGCCAGAGCAGATAGGCGGCGCCCGCGATCCTGAGCGCGGTCAGCAGTTCGGGGACGGCCGCGAACAGCACGGCCAGCCCGAGGTTGGCCGCCGCCAGATAGACCAGGAACCCGGTCGCGACCCCGAACAGGGAGATCAGCCCCGCGCGCCGGCCCTGCCCGATGCTCCGGGAGACCAGGTACATCATGTTCGGTCCCGGCGACAGCACCATCCCGAGCGCGATGGACGCCACCCCCAGCAACGCCGTTCTCTCCACCATGCACCGAGGCTTCCACTCAGTGCATTTGCCAGGCAATAGCATGAAATGCACTCAGGGCAATGAGGTCGGGAGCGGGCGATGGACGACTATCTGCGGGTGGCCGACGAACTGGCCGCGGCGATCGCGGCCGGACGGCTGCGGCCCGGCGACCGGCTGCCGCCGCAGCGGGTGTTCGCCCGG
>NZ_BAAGZI010000231.1:0-9231 GCF_054778695.1 Actinocorallia lasiicapitis | reverse complement strand
GTCGCGGCCGCCAGGACCGCGCCGGTCGCCAGGACGCGCCCGCGCCTCATGAACCGCCCTCCGAGCCCGTCTCGTCGCCCGGCTTGTCCTCACCGGGACGGTCCGGCAGGAGGTGCCGGCAGGCCGCGTCCGCCGCCTTCATCTTCGGGTCGTCGGCGGGGTCGCCCTTGCGCTTGCCGTCGCCGTCGGGGCTGCCGCCCTCGATCCTGAGCCCGCCGTCGGCGCCGGGGTCCTTCATGTTGACGCCGTGCTCGCGCATGCACTGAGCGAACTTGACCAGCTTGTCGCGGACGGCCGGGTCGCTGGCGTCGGGCGGGCCGAGACCGCCCGCGGCCATCAGCGGCTGGCATTTCTTCATCGCCGCGTCGACCTTGTTCTTGTCGCCGGAGTCCGCGCCGATCTGCATTCCCCCGCCTTTGGAGGTCTTGAACTTGATACCGGCGTCCCGCAGGCACTGCTCGAACTTGAGCCGTGCGTCCTCGGGGCTGAGGGACAGGCTCGGGGTGGCCGACGCGGACGGCGCTGCGCCGCTGTTCACGCTGGCGATGCCGTCGCCGTCGCTCCCGCCGCCACCGCAGGCGGACAGGCAGGCCAGGGCCAGTACCGCCGGAAGAATCGCCATGCCTCGCATGTTCGCTCCACTTCGTTCGGGTGGACGACATTTCATCGAGAGCGCGATTAACAAGGCATTAGCCGCCTTATAGCGGTTTAACCGGGAGCAGTGCATTCTGCGGTAGGGACAATTCCAGGAGGAAACGTGCGCGTTCTGGTGGTCGAGGACGAAGAGATCCTGGCGGGGGCGATCGCCGAGGGGCTGCGCGAGGAGGCGATGGCCGTGGACGTCGTCCACGACGGCGAGGCCGCCCTGGAACGCGCCTCCTACACCGACTACGACGTGATCGTCCTGGACCGGGACCTGCCACTCGTCCACGGCGACGACGTCTGCCGGTCACTAGCCGGGCGGCGCGCGCCCGCCCGGATCCTGATGCTGACGGCGGCCGCCGAGGTGGCGTCCCGGATCGACGGGCTGGGCCTCGGCGCGGACGACTACCTGGGCAAGCCGTTCGTCTTCGCCGAGCTGGTCGCCCGGATCCGGTCGCTGGCCCGGCGGACCGCTCCCCCGCTGCCGCCCGTGCTGGAACGGGCCGGGATCCGGCTCGACCCGCACCAGCGGACCGTCACCCGCGACGGCCGGCTCCTCGGCCTGACCAACAAGGAATTCGCGGTCCTTGAGGAACTGCTCCGCGCCGACGGCGGCGTGCTGTCCGCCGAGGATCTTCTGGACCGGGCGTGGGATGAGAACATCGACCCGTTCAGCAACATCGTCCGGGTGGCGATGGCGACGCTCCGCAAGAAGCTCGGCGAGCCCCGGGTGATCGAGACGGTGACCGGGGCGGGGTACCGGCTGTGCGGCTGAGCGTCCGGACCAGGCTCACCCTGATCTACGGCGGGCTGCTGCTGGCCACGGCCACGGCCGCGATCACCGTCACCTACCTCCAGGCCGCACGGACCATCAACGAGCAGTTCGGCCCGGACAGGGTCCGGGTCATCTCCTACGAATCGGGCCCCCTGCCGCCGCCCGGCCTGATCGGTCCCGGAGCCGGCGGGAAGTACGGCACCGACCCGCGGCTCGACGCGATCAACTCGACCGTGCAGAAGGAACTGCAGAGCCGGAAGTCCGACGCGCTCCGCGAGCTGATCATCAGCTCGTCGCTGGTGCTGGGGATCTTCGCGGCGCTGGCGCTGGCCGTCAGCCATCTCGTGTCGCGGCGGCTGCTGCGGCCGCTCGCCAAGATGACCTCGACGGCCCGCCGCCTGTCCGACAGCTCCCTGCACGAGCGGATCGGTCTGGACGGGCCGAACGACGAGATCAAGGAGCTGGCCGACACCTTCGACGCCATGCTCGACCGCCTCCACCGGTCCTTCGACGCCCAGCGCCGGTTCGTCGCCAACGCCAGCCACGAGCTCCGCACCCCGCTGACGATCAACCGGACCGTGCTGGAGGTCGCGCTCGCCCGCAAGGCGAGCCCCGAAGAGACCAAGATCCTCGCCGGGACCCTGCTGGAGACCACGGCACGCCACGAACGGCTGGTCGAGGGCCTGCTGCTGCTGGCCAGATCGGAGAACGAGCCGCGCGAACGGATCCCGGTGGACCTCGCCGAGCTGGCGGCGGCCGCCCTGCACGATCTCGCGCCGCCCGGCGGGGTGACCGTCGAAAAGCATCTGGCGGCCGCGCCGACCGCGGGCGAGCCCGTCCTGCTGGAACGGTGCGTCGCGAACCTGCTGGAGAACGCCGCCCACTACAACGTGCCGGACGGGCTGATCCGGATCGACACCTGGCGCGAGCCGGGCGGCTCGGCCGTCCGGGTCGAGAACACCGGACCGACCGTGCCCGGCCACGCCCTGGAGACCATCTACGAGCCGTTCCGCCGGCTCCGCCCCGACCGCACCGGCTCCCACAAGGGCGCCGGTCTCGGCCTGTCGATCGTCCGTTCGGTGGTGCGAGCCCACGGCGGCGCCATGGAGACCCACGCCCGCCCCGAAGGCGGCCTCGTCACCGTGCTCCGCTTCCCGCTCCCCTAGGTGTCCCAGGCCGTCGGGGCGGCGGCCAGTTCGTGGGAGGGCTCCTCCTCCTGGGAGGGCTTCTCCTGGGAGGGCTCCCGAGGAGCGGGCGCCGCGGGGGTCCTGGGGTGGGCCTGGGGGTCGGGCCAGAAGGTGACGCGGCCCTCAGGTGTCCGCATCCGGCCGGACTGCATCCCGGCCAGCCAGCGGTAGACGATCTTGCCGGTGGCGTTGCGCGGGAGCTCGCCGATGAAGTGCACGTCGCGCGGGACGGCGTAGCGGGCGACCTGCTCGCGGACGTAGTCCCGGACGGCCTGCTCGGTCAGTCCTGCGCCGGGCCGCAGCACGATGTAGGCGGCCAGCCGCTGGCCGTACTCCTCGTCCGGGACCCCGGCGACGGCGACCTCGCGGACCTCCGGCAGCCGGGACAGGGCGTCCTCGACATCGTGCGGGACCACGTTCTCGCCGCCGGACACGACCATGCCGTCGTGCCGGCCGTCCACGTAGAGCATCCCGTGGGCGTCGAGGTGGCCGAGGTCGCCGGTGAACAGCAGGCCGTTCAGCGTGTCGGTGGGCTCGCCGCTGGTGTAGCCCTCGAAGACGTTCTCGTTGGCGGCGAAGATCCGGCCGATGGTGGCGCGCGGGACCTTCTTGTCCTGGTCGTTGATGATCGCGACGGAGGTACCGCGCGGCGGGCGTCCCGCAGTACTGGGGTGCTTCCGCAGCTCCTTGGGGCCGGCGATGCTCACCCAGGACGCCTCGGTCGAGCCGTACACGTTGTAGAGCCGCTCGCCGTACCAGTCCATGAACCGGTGGGCGAGATCGCCGGGCAGCGCGGAGCCCGACAGGGCGGTGACGCGCAGCCCGCGCGTGTCGTACCGCTCCCTGACCTCCTCGGGCAGCTCCATGATCCGCTGCACCATGACGGGCACCGCGAACAGCGCGGACCTGCGCTGCTCCTGCACCATGGCCAGGGTCTGCTCGGGGTCGAACCTGCGGCGCAGCACGATCGTGGAGCGGAGCGCGAAGCCGATCTGGAGGGCGGCGAACCCCCAGGTGTGGAAGACGGGGGCGTCGACGACGAAGGTGTGCCGGTTGCGCAGCGGGATCCGCGACAGCATCGAGGCCAGCGGCCGGATCCCCGGCTTGGGCCTGCGGCGGGCGCCCTTGGGGCGGCCGCTGGTGCCCGAGCTGAGCATGATCGTGCGGCCCTGGGTGTGCGGCGGCTCGGCGGGCTCGTCGCCCGCCTCGGCGATCAGCTGCTCCAGCAGCAGATCGTCCGGTGCGGCACCCGCGTCCGACCAGACGACCGTCTTCCGCAGGTGCGCGGGGCAGGACCCCAGGACGGCCGCGGACTCCAGATCGGCGACGATCAGATCCATCCGCAGCTCGCTGAGGACCGCGCGGAGCTGCCCGGGGCCGAACCCGGTGTTGATCAGGACGGTCTCGGCGCCGCGCTTGCTGCACGCGACCAGGGTCTCGATGAACGCCTGGTGGTTGCGGCACATGATGCCGACCCGCGGCCTGGGGCTGCCGGCCAGCGGCAGCGCGCCCGCCTGCTCGTCGGAGCGGGCGTCGAGCTCGCCGTAGGTGACCGAGCCGTCGTCGTCGATCACGGCGGCCTTGCCCGGCTGGGCGATCGCGGCGGCCTTGGCCAGGCCGCCGAGCGTCGTCCCCCAGGCGTGCAGCGCGCTGAGGGCGCGCAAGGTCCGGAACGGGCGCAGCATCCGCAACACGCCCGACCCCATCAGAACGAACCCGAGATCCACAGTGTTGCCGAAGCGGCGCCGGAACCCCGGCCGATACTCAGGTCTGGCGTGCACCACCGCAGTCCTCCCGGTGACTTTCCGCCACGCTAACCAGCGCCGACTTTCCCGACAAGTAGGAATTACCACGAAAAGCTCGAGGAGACCCCTCATTTGTCAGTGGTTACTGACTAGTAGCATGTTCTGTTACCGGGGAGTAGCATTGCCGGTATCAGAGCCTTGGACATCTAGGGAGACCAGATCGTGCCTCGCATCGCACGTGACGTCGTGTTCGTCGACGGCGTCCGCACGCCGTTCGGCAAGGCCGGCCCGAAGGGCCTGTACGCCGAGACCCGCGCCGACGACCTCGTCGTCCGCGCCATTCGTGAGCTCATCCGGCGGAACCCGGGCCTGCCGCCCGAGCGCGTCGACGAGGTATCCATCGCCGCCACCACCCAGATCGGCGACCAGGGGCTGACCATCGGCCGCTCCGCCGCGGTGCTGGCCGGCCTGCCCAAGTCTGTGCCCGGCTACGCCGTCGACCGGATGTGCGCCGGCGCGATGACCGCCGTCACCACCGCCGGTTCCGGCATCGCCTTCGGCGCCTACGACGTGGTGATCGCCGGCGGCGTCGAGCACATGGGCCGCCACCCGATGGGTGAGGGCGTCGACCCCAACCCGCGCTTCCTGGCCGACAAGCTCGTCGACCCGTCCGCGCTGGTCATGGGCCTGACCGCCGAGAACCTGCACGACCGGTACCCCGAGATCAGCAAGGAGCGGTGCGACGCCTACGCCGTCCGCTCCCAGCAGAAGGTCGCCGCCGCCTACGCCGCCGGGAAGATCCAGCCGGACCTGGTGCCGACCGCGATCCGCTCCGCCGAGAAGGGCTACGGCCTCGCCACCGAGGACGAGCCGCCGCGCCCCGGCACCACGCTGGAGTCCCTGGCCGGGCTGAAGACCCCGTTCCGCGCCGCCGGCAACGTCACCGCGGGCAACGCCGCCGGCCTCAACGACGGCGCCACCGCCGCGCTGCTGATGGCCGAGGACACCGCCAGCGAGCTGGGCCTCAAGGCCCGGATGCGCCTGGTCGACTTCTCCTTCGTCGGGGTCGAACCCGAGGTCATGGGCATCGGCCCCGTCCCGGCCACCGAGAAGCTGCTGGCCCGCAACGGCCTGTCCATCGAGGACATCGGGCTGTTCGAGATCAACGAGGCGTTCGCGGTGCAGGTCCTCGCGTTCCTCGACCACTTCAAGATCGACCAGGACGACCCGCGGGTCAACCCCTGGGGCGGCGCCATCGCCATCGGCCACCCCCTGGCCTCCTCCGGCGTCCGGCTGATGACCCAGCTCTCGCGCCACTTCGAAGAGCACCCCGAGGTCCGCTACGGCCTCACCACCATGTGCATCGGCATGGGCATGGGCGGGACCGTCCTGTGGGAGAACGTGAACTGGGAAGGCGCCGAGAAGTGAGCGACATCAACACCACGCACGCCGACGAGGTCGTCACCCACGCCCACGTCCGGGACGTCAAGCTCCCCCACGGCGCGGGCACCCTGGCGCTCATCACCCTCGACAACGGTTTCGACCACACCAAGCCGAACACGTTCGGCCCGGCCGGTCTCGCCGAGCTCAACGCCGCCATCGACGCCGTCGCCGAGCGCGACGACCTCGCGGCCGTCGCGATCACCGGCAAGCCGTTCATCTTCGCGGTCGGCGCGGACCTCAAGGGCGTCCCGCTGATCGGCTCCCGCGACGAGGCCCTGGCCATCGGCAAGCTCGGCCACGACGTGTTCCGCCGGCTCGGCGAGCTGTCGA
The DNA here is from genome assembly GCF_054778695.1 of Actinocorallia lasiicapitis. Lineage (NCBI taxonomy): Bacteria > Bacillati > Actinomycetota > Actinomycetes > Streptosporangiales > Thermomonosporaceae > Actinocorallia > Actinocorallia lasiicapitis. Next base: position 3,109 of record NZ_BAAGZI010000231.1, on the reverse strand, counting down.
TCCCGTCGTTCGCGTTCTACAACGGCGCGGCCATGGGCGGCGGTGTCGAGGCCGGTCTGCACTGCACCTACCGGACCGTCTCGCAGAACGTCCCGGCGTTCGCGCTGCCCGAGACCTTCCTCGGCCTGGTCCCCGGCTGGGGCGGCACCTACCTGCTGCCCAACCTGATCGGCGCCGAGAAGGCCCTCAAGCTGATCATTGACAACCCGATGGCCCAGAACCGGATGCTCAAGGGCAAGCAGGTCTTCGAGCTGGGCGTCGCCGACGCGATCTTCGACTCGGCCGACTTCCTCGAGGAGTCCCTGACCTGGGCCGCCCAGGTGATCAACGGCGACGTCGTCGTCGAGCGTCCCGAGGTCGACAAGGGCAAGGGCTGGGACGACGCGGTCAACATGGCCGGGTTCGTCCTGGAGGGCAAGCTGCACGGCGCGGCCCCGTCCTACGTCCGCGCCCTCGACCTGGTCCGCCACGCCAAGGACCGCACCCGCGACGAGGGTTTCGCCGCCGAGGACGAGGCCCTCGCCGACCTGATCATGTCGGACGAGCTCCGCGCCGGGCTGTATGCCTTCGACCTGACCCAGAAGCGCGCCAAGCGCCCCGCCGGCGCGCCGGACAAGGCCCTGGCCCGCAAGATCACCAAGGTCGGCGTCGTCGGCGCCGGTCTGATGGCCGGTCAGCTCGCGCTGCTGTTCGCGCAGCGGCTCGAGGTTCCGGTGATCATGACCGACCTCGACCAGGCCCGCCTCGACAAGGGCGTCGCCTACGCCCACGGCGAGGTCGACAAGCTGGCCAAGAAGGGCCGGATCAACGGCGACCGCGCCAACCGCCTCAAGCGGCTGATCTCCGGTTCGCTGACCAAGGACGCCTTCGCCGACGCCGACTTCGTGATCGAGGCCGTCTTCGAGGAGATGAGCGTCAAGCAGAAGGTGTTCGCCGAGGTCGAGGCCGTGGTGTCGGCCGAGTGCATCCTGGCGACCAACACCTCCTCGCTGTCGATCACCGAGATGGCCTCGAAGCTGGAGCACCCCGAGCGGGTCGTGGGCTTCCACTTCTTCAACCCGGTCGCGGTCCTGCCGCTGCTGGAGATCGTCCGGGCCGAGAAGACCGACGACGCCACCCTGGCGACCGCCTTCAGCGTCGGCAAGCAGCTCCGCAAGAGCTGTGTCCTGGTCAAGGACGCGCCCGCGTTCGTGGTCAACCGGGTGCTGCTGCGGCTGCTGGCCGAGTTCGTCGGGGCCGTCGAGGAGGGCACGCCGATCGAGGTCGCGGAGCGCGCCGCCGCGCCGCTGGGCCTGCCGATGAGCCCGTTCATCCTGATGGGCCTGGTCGGTCCGGCGATCGCCCTGCACGTCAACGAGACGCTGCACGGCTTCTTCCCGGAGCGGTTCCCGGTGTCGCCGAAGTTCAAGAAGTTCGTGGAGTCCGGCAAGACCGGGGTCTACCTTCCGGACTTCACGCTCGACCCGGAGGCCGTGGAGATCTTCTCCGGCGGCACCAGCCCCTCCACCGAGGAGGAGCTGCTGCAGCGCGCCATGGAGGGTCTGGCCGAGGAGATCCGGCTCATGCTGGACGAGGGCGTCGTCGCCGCGGCCGAGGACATCGACCTCTGCCTCATCCTGGGCGCCGGCTACCCGTTCCACCTGGGCGGGATCACCCCGTACCTCGACCGCACCGGGGTTTCGGCCAAGGTCACCGGGAACCCGTTCCTGGCGCCCGGCGTCGCCTCCGTCGGTTAGTGATCGGCGTCGGTCAGTGATCTGCCGGTTAGTGAGATGCAGGTCACGCACCGAAACCGGTAACACGGGAACAGAACACCCCATTCGTCCGTTGGACAGTACGGGATGGGGAGAAGGACCAGCCGGCTACGGGACTGGGGGGTTACCGGGTCGGCTACGCGAAGGGCGTCCCGCGCACAGCGCGGGGCGCCTTTTCGTGTCCCCGGGGCCCTCAGCGGCGATCCGGTCCGTAGGCTGGAGCTCCGTGCCGCGGGGTCTCGAGGGAGGTCGGTCCTTGTCCGAGTTCACCCTGGGCGGCCGCCGTGTCGCCAACGACGCGCCCCTGACCGTCCTCGGCGGGGTGAACGTCCTGGAGGACCTGGACACCGCGCTGCGGGTCGGCGAGGTCTTCCGCCGGGAGTGCGAACGGCAGAGCCTCGGCTACGTCTTCAAGGCCTCGTTCGACAAGGCCAACCGGAGCTCCGCCGACTCCTACCGGGGGCCCGGGCTCGACGACGGGCTGGAGCTCCTGGCGAAGATCAAGCGGGAGCTCGGAGTGCCCGTCGTCACCGACGTCCACGAGCCCTGGCAGTGCGCGCCCGCCGCGGAGGTCGCCGATCTGCTGCAGATCCCGGCGTTCCTGGTCCGCCAGACCGACCTGATCGTCGCGGCGGCCGCCGCCGGCAGGCCGCTGCACCTGAAGAAGATGCAGCTCATGGCGGCGAGCGAGATGGCCAACGTCGTGGCGAAATGCCGGAAGGCGGGCGGCCGCGACGTGCTGCTCTGCGAGCGGGGCACCCTCTTCGGTCCCGGACGGCTCGCGGTGGACGTCCTCGAACTGGCCGAGCTGATCGCCCTCGGCCATCCGGTGAGCCTGGACGTCACCCACGCCCTCCAGCTTCCGGGCGGGCTCGGCCATGCCAGCGGCGGACGCCGCGAGCTGTGCGAGCCACTGGCCGTCGCGGGTACCGCGCTCGGCATCGCGGCGCTGTTCGTGGAGTCGCACGTCTCGGTGGACACCGCGCCGTGCGACGGCCCGTCCGCGATCCCCCTGGACCGGGTCGGGCGGCTGCTCAGCCGGGTCAGGCAGGTCGACGATCTGGTCAAGTCCGCGGCGTTCGACCAGATGTGAGGTCGGGCTTGAGGTCGGGGGTGAAGACGGCGACGTCCACGCCGAACGCCACCAGCAGCCGGCCGGCGCCGTCCATGGCGAGCGCCCGCACCCCGCCGGGAACGGTGAGCTCCGCGGTCAGCACCCGCTCCCGCAGATCCCAGATCCGCACCCCGCCCCGCTGATCGCCGGTGATCGCGCGCAACCCGCCAGGCCCGGCCCGCAGCAGCGCGGCGGTCAGACCGCCCTGATGGGCCTCCAGCGGCTCGCCGATCGCGGCCCC
>NZ_BAAGZI010000230.1:0-9246 GCF_054778695.1 Actinocorallia lasiicapitis | reverse complement strand
TTGTTGGGGTCGGGGTGGGTCTCGGTGGGGAGGGTGAGGGCGCCGAGTTTGAGGAGGCGGGTGAGGATGCCGTTGCGGCCTCGGCCGAAGTGGGTGGTGAGGGTGGGGAGGTCGGTGCCGGCGCGGACGAGGGTGAGGAGGTCGGTGTCGGCCTCCGGGGTCCAGCGGCGGTAGGCGTTGGGGGTTTTCTCGGAGGAGCGGGGGCGGGGCGGGAAGGTGATGGTGGAGAGGGAGAGGAGGGGGATTTCGGCTACTGGGTGGTCTTTTCGGAAAGCCTGGAGGGTGGGGCCGGTCAGGGTGAGGCGGTCGACGGTCAGGTCGAGTTCCGTGATCGGGGGGTTGGTGTCGGGGAGCGGGGTGTGGAAAGTCAGTCGGATGTCCATGAGGACATGGTGCGCGCGCGAGCGGGAGATCGTTTTCGGGGCTGTGGATAACGGCGTCAGTCGTGGGATTTGCTGCGGCGGAGCAGCGGGACGCTGAGACGGCGGCGTCGGCGGGGGGAAGGAGCCGCGGACGGGAGCGGGGTGTCGGGGCTGCGGGGGTGCGCCAGCAGTGTGGGCCGGGGACGGCCACGGAGCGTGACGGTCTGGCTGGTCTCCCACTGGAGGGCTTCGAGAGGGTCGCAGTCGTCGAGGACGTCGGCGTTGGCGAGGGCGCCCGAAGGGGTCGACTTGGCCAGATCGGAGAGGCGGGCGGCCTCGTTGACGGGGTCGCCGATGACGGTGTACTCGAAGCGCTGCTCGGCGCCGATGTAGCCGGCGACGACGGGGCCGCAGGACACGCCGATGCCGGCGGTCACCGCGGGGATCTCGACGGGCAGGCGGGCGGCGAGTTCACGGGCGGCGGTGAGGGCCCGGCCGCCGGAATCGTCCTGGGCGACGGGGGCGCCCCACACGGCGAGCGCCGCGTCGCCTTCGAACTTGTTGATCCAGCCGCCGTTGCGGTTCACGCATTCGACAACCACGCCGAAGAACAGGTTGAGCAGGGCGACGACCTCGTCGGGCGGGCGTTCCGCGGCCATTTTCGTCGAGCCGGCCAGGTCGACGAACAGCACCGCGACGTTCTTGACCTCGCCGCCGAGGGAGATCTCCGAGTCGAGCGCGAGCCGTGCGACGTCCGGGCCGACCTGCCGCGAGAACAGGTCCTGGAGCCGTTCGTGGGCGCGCAGCCCCGCCACCATCGAGTTGAATCCGGCCTGCAACTGGCCGAGTTCGCTGGCGTCGTACACCTCGATCGACGCCTCCAGATCGCCCCGGGCGACCCGCGCCATGCCCTGCCGGACGCTCTGGATCGGATCCCCGATCGCCCGGACCGCCACGAAGGTCACCTGGAAGCTGATCAGCAGCGCGGTGACGCCGAGCACGAGCACGGTCAGCGCCACCTCGTGCCGGTCGAACTTGACGTCGGACAGCGCGACGATCGCGACGACGATCAGCCCGAGCAGCGGGACGGCCGTGCCGAGCCCCCACGCGAGCAGGGTCCTGACCGTGACTCGGGAGAACGGATGTTCACGCGGCGGCTGGCTGGCCAGGACGAGCGCGGCGGCGGGCCGCAGCAGCCGTTCGGCCAGCAGGTAGACCAGCCCGAGTGTGGTGATCGCGCCGAGCAGGCAGGTCATGCCCATTTTGAGCGCCATCAACGGCCCGTAGAGGGTGTTGAGCGCGGTCCAGCCGATCGCGCCGACTCCCCACAGAACCGCCTGGATCAGGGTGATCCGGGCGGGCCCCAGCAGGACGGCGTGCCGCTGTTCCCGGTCGGGCGTGCCGCCTTCGCGGACCAGCCGATGAATCGGGGCGAACACCTTCATACCCCAGGCGATGGCGGCGGGCCCGGCGATCAAGGGATAGGAAAGGAAGGTGATGAGATTGACCAGGGTGGCGTCTTCGGGCACGCCGTCCGGATCGGGGATGACGCGCAGCGCGAAGATCAGCACCACGGCCGCGCCGGCGGCGTTGGCGACCAGGACGACGGAGGCGAGGAACCAGCGGACCCGCAGCTCCAGACGGCTCTGGGGCGCGCCGGGGAGCGCCGCGAGCTTGGCGCTCAGGGCGTCGAAATGCTCTCGGTTCACGGGCCACCTCCGACAGGCGGTCACTCTACGGATTTCGGGTGACTCACGATAGGTCGTAAATCACAGGCAAAATCGTATGAGGGATCTCACCGGGAACGGTGCAAGAGCTCTCGGTACCAGCGAGTAACCTGTATGAGCCATATATGAAAGAGGCTCATCTATGACCGCTTCGTCTGTCACCACGCCGCCGCCCGGAGCGACGATCCCGTCCCTTGACGGGGTCGCGGTCACGGCCGACGCCCTGCTGCGCTCGGGCAGTTTCGACCTGTGCTTCGGCTGCGGATCCGGTCATGGTTCGGGCCTGCGCCTCGAGCGCACCTCGTTCGAAGCCGACACCGTCTACGGTCATTTCCTGGTCACCGACCAGCATCAGGGCGCGCCCGGCCTCGCCCACGGCGGGCTGCTCGCGACCGCGATGGACGAGATCCTCGGCACCGCCGCCTGGTCGCTCGGGAAGATGGCCGTCACGGGCCGGCTCGAGACCGATTTCAGGGCGCCCGTCCCGGTCGGTACCACCCTGTACCTCAAGGCCTGGTGCACGGGCGTCGACGGCCGGAAGATCTACCTGTCGTCGGAGGGCCGGCTGAACGCCCCGGACGGCCCCCTCGCCGTCCAGGCCGCCGCCCTGTTCGTCGAAGTCCCGCGCGAGCACTTCACCAAGGAGCGCTGACCCCTCTAGGCCCGGACGCGCGCGAGCTGACGGGCCTGAGCGACCAGTCTGTCCTTCTCGTCCCAGATCTCCACGTCCTCCTCCAGGTGGCCGCCCGCCAGGTTCCTGGTCCTGGCGATCACTCGCAGCCAGCCCGGCGCGGGAATCGCCCGCACGTGGACGGTCAGTTCGAGCGTCGGAACCCATCCCTGCACGCCCATCTCGAACGCGACGGGCGGCAGGGCGTCGGCCGCGAACAGCAGGGTGAACGGGTCGGCGTCGGCGCCGTCCGACAGCCGGAACCAGGACCGCATCTCCCCGATCCCGGACGGCTTCCCCAGCGCCCATCCGGCCGTCGCCGGGTCCATCCGCAGATCGGTCTGGCCCAGCAGAGTGACGATCTTCCGGAACTCCTCGGGCGCCTCGTAGCACTCCTCGACCGGCGGCAGGACGGGCGGTTCGGCTGTGGTCCTGACGTCGTCGGGCAGGCCGCCGAGGTCGCCGTATGCGGCCAGGATCCGGATCTTCTCCTTGCCGTCCTGGAGGAGCGAGGCGGTCGCTGACGTCAGGGTCCGGCCCTCGCGGATCACTTCGGTGCGGATCGTCGCGGGCCCGGGAACCGCCATCGACAGGAAGTGCCCCGTGACCGTCATCGGGTGCGGCTGGCCGGTGACCTGGGAGAGCGCCCTGGCGACGACGGCCAGCAGGTAGCCGCCGTTGGGGGCGGGCCCGCCGGTGCCCCAGGAGTCGGAGATCTCGGCGCGCAGCTCCCCGTTCTCGTCCAGTGAACTGGCTGTGGCCTGCGCGAACTCCGACTCGAACATCGACATATCCCTTCGAAAGCGACGAAACCGAGTGTAATTCGGTTGGGCCTTGACCCGGGCCGAGAGCCCTGTCACACTCCAGGCATGGCTGAGTGGCTCATCCACTGAGCCTCTACCGAGAAGGAGAGATCAGGGTGACCGCACCGATAGCGAAGGACACCGTCGTCGATGCCCTCGTCACCCGTCTCCGCGCCGAGATCCTGGGCGGCCTCTACCCGCCCGGCTCGTATCTGCCGCCCGAGCGCGAACTGGCGGCCGGCTACCAGGTCACCCGGACGTCCCTGAAGCACGCCCTGGTCAGGCTCGCCCAGGCGGGCCTGCTGGAGACCAAGCACGGGGTCGGCACCCGGATCCGCGACTACGAACGGCTGGGCGGCCCCGAACTCCTGCCGATGCTGGTCAGCGTCGCCGGGCCCGACTGGGCGACGGAGATCTTCGAGGCGCGGCGCGAGATCGGCGCGCTGGTCGCCGCGAAGGCCGCCGTCCGCTGCGCGCAGGAAGCCCCCTTCGTCCTGGATGGCCGGCGGCGTCTCGTTCAGGCGCTCGCCGACCTCCGCACCGCCGACGACCCCCAGCAGGCCGAGGCCGAACTCCACCGGCTGATCGCCGCCGCCACCGGCAACCGGGTCTACGGCCTGCTGGTGAACTCCCTGCTCAACACCTATCTCGAGGTCGGCGCGCTGTTCCGGCACGTCTTCGCGGACCGCGAGCAGGCCGCCGACCGGATCGAACCGCTGGTCACCGCGATCCTCGCCGGTGATCGGCGGGCAGCTCACGAGGAAGCGCTGCGCTACCTCGACACCACCCGAGATCTGATGATCGGAGCGCTCCGATGAAGGACTTCCGCCGTCCCGGCCTCACCCTCCGTGAAGCCGCCGGGATCTTCGCCGCCCACCCCAACGCCAGAATCCTGCTGCCCGCCGCCGTCACCGCGATCGCCGCGAGGGCCGCGCTCGGCCGCTTCACCCGGCGCGACGCCGCGGTGATCGCCGCGACGGTCGCGCTGGAGCCGTTCGTCGAATGGCTGGTCCACGTGCACGTGCTGCACGACAGGCCGAAGATGAAGAACGGCGAACTCCGCGAGACGAAGATCGCCCGCTCGCACCGCAAACACCACGCCGACCCCCGGGAGTTCGGGCTGATCTTCATCCCGAACCATGTGATCCTGCCGGCCGTCGCCGGGATCGCTGTCGCCAACGCCGCGCTGATCCGCAGGCCGCGGGCGGTCGTCACCGGCCTCGCGACCTCCTACACGCTGCTGGCCGCCTACGAGTGGACCCACTTCCTGATCCACACCTCGTACGTGCCGAAGAGCCCGCTCTACCGGAAGCTCCGCCGCACCCACCAGCTCCACCACTTCCGCAACGAGAACTACTGGTACGGGATCATCACGCCCCTCTCCGACAAGGTGCTGAACACCTATCCGCGGAAGGAGGATGTCCTTCCTTCCAAGACGGTCAAGACCCTGGGCGTCACCGAGCCCGTATAGCCTGTGGATCATGCGTCTGTCCGGCATCGTCTCCCCCGACCGGCCCCTGATCATCGTGGCCGCCGACGAGGAGGCCGTCCATCTGGAGACCGATCTTCCGGTGCTGCTCACGGGCATCGGGAAGGTCAACGCGGCCGTCGCGGTGGCGGCCGCGCTCGCCGTGCACCGGCCGTCGGAGATCGTGAATCTCGGGACGGCCGGAGCGCTCCGCCCGGGGCTGCGCGGCACCCATGAGATCGCCCGGGTGATCCAGCACGATCTGGACGGCGCGGCGATCGAGAAGCTGACCGGACGTCCGACCGGCACCCCCTTCGACCTGGCCGCGGCCGGGCTGGTCCTGGCGACGGGCGACGAGTTCGTCAAGACGACGGCGGCCCGTGACGCGCTCGCCCTCCATGCCGACCTCGTCGACATGGAGGGCTACGCGGTCGCCGCCGCGGCCAAGGCGGCGGGGGTGCCCGTCCGGCTGGTCAAGCACGTCAGCGACGAGGCGTCCGAGGGCGCTGCGAAGACCTGGCGGGAGTCCGTGGACGACTGCGCCCGCGATCTCGCCGCGTGGGTGGCCACCCACCTGTGAGTCTCACTGCCGGTAACGGAATCGCTACTCGTTTGCCGGTTTAACGCCTGCGACTCCGGTTGCGCGTGGTAATCAAGTGTTCGCTAAAAGACACGTCAACCACGGGCAAAGACCGGGAGTCCTCTCATGCGCCGAACCGCAGCCGCCGCCACCGCTCTGGCCGGAGCGCTGCTGACCGCGGGCTGCGCCGGAAGCGCGGCGTCGTCCAGCACGACCGAACCGCCCAGGTTGCCGAGCCCGGCGAGCTCCGCGGCCAAGGCCAAGGGCGGGAACGCGCCGGCCGTCAAGACGATCCCCGCGAACCTGCCCGAGTCCACCACCTTCACGACGATCAAGAACCTGCCGAAGGACCCGTCCCCCGGACGGCTCCCCGACGGCACCGTGGCCCGCCCGCGTCAGGCCGTCCCGATCCACACCGCGCCCGACGGGAAGCCCGTGGCGATGCTGCCGGCGACCCAGCTCTCCGGGCCGACCTGGGTGCCGGTCATCGAGACGGTGCCCGGCTGGCACCGCGTGCTGCTGCCCAGCCGGCCCAACCGCAGCACCGGCTGGATCCGGTCGGACGGCGTGGAGACCGCTCACAGCCCGTACGCCATCAAAGTGGGCCTGCGGTACAAGCGGCTCACTCTTCTCCAAGCGGGCAGACCCGTCGGCACCTGGCCGGTGGCCGTCGGCACGGCGGACACCCCGACCCCCGTGGGCCGGACGTTCCTGCTGGCCACGCTCGCCCCCACCAAGCCCCCATCAGGCGTCGTCCTTCCGGTCGGCGCCCACTCCGCGACGCTCGACACCTTCGGGGGAGGTCCCGGCACCGTGGCGTTCCACGGCTGGCCGGACGCGAAGGTGTTCGGCAGAGCGGCGAGTCACGGCTGTGTCCGGGTTCCGCCGGCGGCGCTCAAGGCGCTCTCGTCGGTTCCGCTGGGCAGCCCGGTGCTCATCACCTCATGAACACATCATCAGGGAGAAGCATGAAGACGATGACGGCCGTCCTGGCCGCCACCGCTATGGCCGCGTTCGCCGTCGCGCCCCCCGCTCAAGCGGGAGGCGTCTACGGCGAGGCGTTCGGCATCGCGGCGAAGGGTGTCGTGGCGCTCGCCCCGACCCCGTACGTCAAGGCCAAGACCGAAGAGGTCCTCACCAAGACGATGGTGAAGATCCCGGCGAACCCGCTGGTCAGCGGGGTGGTCAATGAGGCTTCGGCGTCGAAGTACCACGCACGGGCCGCGGTCGCCGACCTCGTGGTCGGGCAGCTCGGGCTGCGCGCCGAGGCCGTCACGGCGACGTGCGACAACGGGGTGGGCGGCACGGCGCTCGCCAAGGTCAAGATCGGGCCGTCCGAGATCCCGCTCTACCCGAAGCCGAACAGCGGGGTGAAGCTGCCGCTCGGCGCGCTCGGCAAGGCCGAGGTGACGCTGAACAAGCAGGTCAGGCTGCCCGGCGGGGGCCTTGAGGTGACCGCGATCCACATTGACCTCTCGCTCGTCGGCGCGGTCGACCAGACCATCGACATCGCGTCGGTGACGTGCGCGCGGGCCCCGCGGCCCGCCCCGACGCCGGTGCTGATCCCCGGGGATCTTCCGGTGACCGGCTGACGTCGAAAAGTCCCGCACCCCTCCCCAGGGTGCGGGACCTTCGTTCTCTCAGGCCGCGACCAGCTCCTCTTCCTCCTCGAGGACCTTCGGCACGGAGCGGAGCGCGATCACCGCGCCGACCGCGGCGAGCAGGGCCAGCGTGGCCGAGCAGTAGAGCATGAAGTGCATCCCGTCGACGTACGCGGTGCGGGCGGCGTCGATCGCCTGGGCCGCGACCTGCGGGGGAAGCTGTCCCGCGACCTCGAACGCTCCGGCGATGCTGTCGGTGACGGCGTCCTTCGCGGGGCCGGTGACCTGCGCGGGAACCTCGATGCTCGCGCCGTAGGCCGCGTTGAGCACCGAACCCAGCAGCGCGACGCCCAGTGCGCCGCCCAGCTCCGTGGCCGTCTCGGAGATCGCCGAGGCGCTGCCGGCCCGCTCCTTGGGCACCGACGCGAGGATCGTGTCCGCGGTGATCGTCATGGCGATGCCGACGCCCATGCCGCCGAGCAGCATCGTCGGGAACAGCAGGCTCCAGTAGTGGACGTCCAAGCCGACGAAGCTGTAGCCGATGAACGAGGCCGCGGCGAGCGTCAGGCCGGCGCCGATCGCCCTGCTGCGGCCCATGACGTTGATCAGCAGGGGGGCGAGGGCGGCTCCGCCCGTCATGGCGCCGAGCGCGCCGGGCAGCCCGGCGAGGCCGGAGACCCACGGCGACCAGCCGAGGACGAGCTGGAAGTACTGCGAGAAGACCAGCGACTGGGCGACGAGAGCGAACATCGTGAACGCGTTGACGCCGACCGAACCGGCGTAGGCGGGCAGCTTGAACAGGCGCAGGTCGACCAGCGGGGAGTCGATGCGGGACTGGCGGAGGCAGAACGCGGTCAGCAGGACGATCCCGGCGAAGCCCAGGAAAAGGTACTGGTGGGAGTAGCCGTCGGCGGCGATCTCCTTGATCGCGTAGACGGTCAGGGCGACGCTCGCGGCGGACAGCAGGACGCTCGGGACGTCGAGCCGGCCAGGCCGCGGGTCACGCGACTCCGGCAGGACGACCAGCCCCGCGACCAGGATCACCGCCATGATCGGCACATTGATCAGGAAGACCGAACCCCACCAGAAGTGGTCGAGCAGCGCGCCGCCGGCCAGCGGCCCGAGCCCCACGCCCAACCCCATCACGCCCGAGGAGATGCCGATCGCCATCGTGCGCTCCTTCGGCTCGGTGAACACATTCCTGACCAGCGACAGCGTCGACGGCATGATCGTCGCACCGGCCACGCCGAGCAGGACCCGCGCCGCGATCAACAGTTCGGCGGTGTGCGCGTAAGCGGTGACGGCCGAGGCCGCCGCGAACGCCGTGACCCCGATCAGCAGCAGCTTCTTCCGGCCGATCCGATCACCGATCCAGCCCATCGTGATGAGCAGGGCGGCGAGGGCGAAACCGTAGCCGTCCGAGATCCACAGGATCTGGGTGGCGGACGGTTTCACCTCCTCGACCAGGCGCGGGATCGCCAGATTGAGGGCCGTCATGTCCATCGCCAGCACGATTCCGGCGAGGCAGCAGATCAGTAGCGTGGCCCATTTGCGGGTGTTCGTCGTCATGCCCTGAGGTTCGCGGGGAGCGCTGACCGTCGGCTGACCGCGCGCTGACCGTGGATTTGGTACAGAATCGCGGCTATGCGGTTCGGCATTCTCGGGGCGGTCGAAGTCTGGGACGACGACGGCGAACCGATCTCGGTGGGGGGCCCGCGGGTCCGGGCGCTGCTGGCGTTCCTCCTGCTCAACGCGGGCAAGGTCGTCCCGGCGGAGACACTGATCGACGGGCTGTACGGGGAGGACCCGCCGGTCGGGGCCGCGAACGCGCTCCAGTCCATCGTGTCGCGGCTGCGCCGGGCGCTGCGCGGGATCGTCGAGGTCGAGCTGTCGCCGGCCGGATACCGGCTGCCGGTTCGGGGCGAAGACCTGGATTCCGGACGGTTCCTGGCGCTGACGGCCCGCGCGAGCGGCGCGACGGCCGCCGAGCGGGTGGCGCTGCTGGAGGAGGCGCTCGGGCTGTGGCGGGGCGACG
>NZ_BAAGZI010000229.1:0-9268 GCF_054778695.1 Actinocorallia lasiicapitis | reverse complement strand
AGGCCACCGCCACGGTCCGGCGGCGGCGGGTCGTCGTCCGGGTCAGGACACGGCTCCGCAACCCCGGCAATCTCGGCGATCTGGTGCAGGCCGCGGTCGAGGCCCGGCTGACCGGGCTCAACCCGGCGCGGCGGCGGTATGTGGCCGTCCGCGTGGACTGGCGGCGGTGATGGGGCGCCGAGTGGCCCTGGCGCTGGCCGGGCTGACCCTGATCACGGCCGGCGGGCTGGTCGTCTGGCTGGGTTTCATCGCCGGTGACGCGCCCGTCCTCGACGAGGATCCCGCCCTGGCCAAGGCGGCCTGGTTGCGGCCGACGGTGCTCGCGCTGCTCGCGGCCGTCGCGCTGGCGGGGCTGTTCTGGCTGCTGGCGCAGGGCCGGGGGGCCGCGCTCCGCCGGTTCGTGCTGATGCGCGGCGGCCCCAAGCGGATGGCCACCAAGGCCGCCACCGCCGACCTCGCCGAGGAGATCGTCCGGCTGCCGGGCGTCCGCGACGTCCGGATCCGGTTGACGGGCTCCCGCGGCAGGCCCCGGCTGGTGCTGCAGGTCCTCTGCGACGAGTCCGCCGACCTGGGCCTGCTCCACGCCCATATCGGCGAGCAGTCCGTGGCCCGCTTCCGCACCCTGACGTCCCTCGACGAACTCCACGCCGTGCTCCGGTTCCGCCTCGTCTACCGCGAGACCCGCATCGCGTAAAGACTGCTCTACCCCGATTTGCCACCCCCGATAACGCTTTCCCCTCCCGGAGTTCGTACTGTCTAACTAGTCGCTCCACTTTCCGAAGGGGGTCGCGGGGTATTGAAAAACAAAGAACACAGCTAGACCTTCTGCTCGAAGACCGGTGGCGCGAGACTTGCACCACCGGTCTTCCTTTTGATTCCCTTCCCTCCATGCGCCCTGAGCTGGGCCCCATCGCCTCGATCGGTACGTGACGACCGCGTTCGATATCGCGCTGAAAGCCGTCGAACAGGCGCGGGCGCGCCATTCTTCTTCCGTTGTCGACTATCGAGTGGCCGATCTGCCGAATCCGCCCGAAGAAGGGATCGGCGGATTCGCCAGGGCTACCACCGAGATCGAGCCGTCCGTGATCCCGGGGCGATCACCCGGGCCGAGCTGGACGCCTGTGCCGGGGCGACTGGCGGGAAGGGGGCGGGTTCTATAGGCTGAGGTGACGCTGTTGATCCCCTGCGGGAGAGAGCCCGGGAAAGCCGGGCCGCCGAAGGAGCAATTCCTCCCCGGAACCTCTCAGGCACCAGGACCGCTGGGTGGAGGCGACCTCTGGAAAGAGGGGCCCGTGAGGCCCCCGCCGAAGGTGAAAACCCGCAGGCCACCGCGGGTGAAGCTCTCAGGCACCCAGGACAGAGGGGGAGGCCCAGCCAGCACGCGTGCGATGGGACCATGGAGAAGGACCCTCGAGGTCCACCCAGGGACCGCGCACACGCCGCCGACCAAGGAGCCTTGCCCGTGTCACCGAAGACAACACCGCTCTACGAGCTGCACAAGGAGCTCGGCGGCACCCTCGTCGACTTCGCCGGCTATCTGATGCCCGTCCGGTACGGGTCGGAGACGGCCGAGCACGTGGCCGTCCGGACCAGCGCGGGCCTGTTCGACATCTCCCATATGGGAGAGATCTTCGTGACCGGGCCGCAGGCCGCCGAAGCACTGGACTACGCGCTGGTCGGGCTGCCGTCCGCGCTGGAGCCCGGCAAGGCCCGCTACACCATGATCACCGACGCCGAGGGTGGCGTCCTGGACGACCTGATCGTCTACCGGCTCAGCCGGCACGGCTTCATGGTCGTCGCGAACGCCGCCAACAAGGAGATCGTCGCCGCCGAGCTGACGGCCCGCGCCGAGAAGTTCGAGGCGACCGTCGACGACCAGTCCGACCGGTACGCCCTGATCGCGCTCCAGGGCCCCAAGGCCGAGGAGATCCTCGCCACCCTCACCGACGCGCCGATCCACGACCTCAAGTACTACGCGCTGATCAGCGGCACCGTGGCCGGGATCGCGGCGTTCATCGGCCGCACCGGCTACACCGGCGAGGACGGCTTCGAGCTGTTCATCGACGCCGACGAGGCCGTCGCCCTCTGGAACGCCCTGGCCGAGGCGGGCGGCGACTCCGTCGTCCCGTGCGGCCTGTCGGCCCGCGACACCCTCCGGCTCGAGGCCGGGATGCCGCTGTACGGCCACGAGCTGACCCGCGACCTCACCCCCTACGACGCCGGTCTCGGCAGGGTCGTGAAGCTGGAAAAGGATTTCGTCGGACGAGACGCGCTCGCCGCACTCGCCGACGAGCCGCAGCGCAGGAAACTCGTGGGTCTGGTCGCCCAGGGACGTAGGGTTCCCCGTGAGGGCTACCAGGTCATCGGCGCCGACGGCGAGGTCATCGGCACCGTGACGAGCGGGGCGCCGTCCCCGACCCTCGGCAAGCCCATCGCCATGGCCTATGTGACGCTCGGCGCGACCCCTGTCGCCGTCGACATCCGCGGTAAGCACGAGCCGGTCGACGCCGTCGACCTGCCCTTCTACAGGAGAGAAAAGTGAGCGTTCCGGAGCAGCTCCGCTACACCGAGGAGCACGAGTGGGTTTCGGGCCTGGACGGTGAGGACGGCGTCGTGACCGTCGGCATCACCGACTACGCCGCCGACGCCCTCGGCGACATCGTGTACGTCTCGCTGCCCGAGGAGGGCTCGACCGTCACCGCGGGCGACGCGTGCGGCGAAGCCGAGTCGACCAAGTCGGTCAGCGACCTGTACGCGCCGCTGTCCGGCGACGTCATCGCGGTCAACCAGGCCGTCATCGACGACCCGTCGATCATCAACTCCGACCCGTACGGCGAGGGCTGGATGTTCCGCATCCGGCTCGGCGACGACAACCCGGAGCTGCTGGACGCCGAGGCCTACTCCAAGATCATCGAGGAAGCATGACGACGCTGTTCGACTCGCTCGAAAGCCTCGACCCCGAGGTCTACGCCGCGGTCAGGGCCGAACTCGCCCGCCAGCAGGACACCCTCGAGATGATCGCGTCGGAGAACTTCGCGCCGGTCGCCGTCCTCGAGGCCCAGGGCTCGGTGCTGACCAACAAGTACGCCGAGGGCTACCCGGGCCGCCGCTACTACGGCGGCTGCGAGCACGTGGACGTCACCGAGCAGCTCGCGATCGACCGGGCCAAGGCCCTGTTCGGCGCGGAGACCGCCAACGTCCAGCCGCATTCGGGCGCGCAGGCCAACACCGCGGTGTACTTCGCGCTCCTGGAGCACGGCGACACCATCCTCGGGCTCGACCTCGCGCACGGCGGCCACCTCACCCACGGGATGCGGCTCAACTACTCGGGCAAGACCCTGAACGTGGTCCCGTACCACGTCAGCCCGGGCGACGGCCGGGTGGACATGGAAGAGGTCGCGCGGCTCGCCGAAGAGCACCGGCCCAAGATGATCGTCGCGGGCTGGTCGGCCTACCCGCGCCAGCTCGACTTCGCGAAGTTCCGCGCGATCGCCGACTCGGTCGGCGCGCTGCTGTTCGTCGACATGGCGCACTTCGCGGGGCTGGTCGCGGCGGGGCTGCACCCGTCGCCGGTGCCCTACGCCGACATCGTCACCACCACCACGCACAAGACCCTCGGCGGTCCGCGCGGCGGCCTGATCCTCGCGAAGGAGGAGTACGGCAAGAAGATCAACTCTGCTGTCTTCCCCGGAATGCAGGGCGGGCCGCTGGAGCACGTGATCGCGGCCAAGGCCGTCGCGCTCAAGGTCGCGGCGTCCGAGGAGTTCAAGGAGCGCCAGCAGCGCACCCTGGACGGAGCGAAGATCATCGCCGAGCGGCTGCTGGCCGAGGACACCGCCAAAGCCGGCGTCAAGGTCCTCACCGGCGGCACCGAGGTCCACCTGGTCCTCGTCGACCTGGTCGACTCGGAGCTGAGCGGCCGCGACGCCGAGGACCGTCTCCACGCGATCGGCATCACCGTCAACCGCAACGCCGTCCCCGGCGACCCGCGCCCCCCGATGGTGACGTCGGGCCTGCGGATCGGCACCCCGGCCCTGGCCACGCGCGGTTTCGGCGACGACGACTTCACCGAGGTCGCCGACGTCATCGCGCTCGCGCTCCAGCCCGAGTTCGACGCCGAGAGCCTCAAGGCCCGCGTCGTCGCGCTCGCCCGCAAGCACCCGCTGTACCCCGGGCTGTAAGGCCTTCTCGTAGCCCGGTTCTCGTAAATCCGGCCCTGCATGGCCCTCCCCATGCAGGGCCGCCCTTCTTTCAGGGGGATCAATGGCGATCTCTGTTTTCGATCTCTTCAAGGTCGGCATCGGCCCGTCCAGCTCGCACACCGGCGGACCGATGGCCGCCGCCCATCGGTTCGCGCGCGGCCTCAACGACGACGGCCTGCTTCCGCACGTCGCGCGGGTGGAGTGCGTTCTGTACGGTTCGCTCGGGCTGACCGGCAAGGGCCACGGCTCCGACAAGGCCGTCGTGCTGGGGCTCGAGGGCTCCAAGCCGGAGAACGTGGACGTCGCGTCGGTGCCCGGCCGGATGGCCGCGCTCGCCGGTTCCGGCAAGCTCCAGCTCTTCGGCGAACTGGCCGACGGGCCGCTGATCCCGTTCGTCATCGGCGAGGACCTCGTGTTCGAGCGGAAGCTCAGCCTGCCGGGCCACCCCAACGGCATGAGTTTCACCGCTTATGACGCCGAGGGCGCCGAGCTCCGCAGCCGGATCTACTACTCGGTCGGCGGCGGGTTCGTCGTCGACGAGAACGCCACCGGCGCCGACCGGATCAAGGCCGACGAGACCCCGCTGCCCTACCTGTTCAACAACGGCGCCGAACTCCTCGAACTGACCCGCACGACCGGGCTGAGCATTCCCCGGCTGATGCTGGAGAACGAGAAGGCGTTCGGCCGGTCCGAGGCCGAGATCCGGGCGGGGCTCGATCATCTCTGGCAGACCATGCAGGAGTGCGTCATCCGGGGCATCGGCGAGGAGGGCCTGCTGCCGGGCGGGCTCAAGGTCCGCCGCCGCTCGCACGCCCTGCACCGCAAACTGCTGGTCGAGACCCCCACCGACCCGCTCCAGGCCATGGACTGGGTGACCCTGTACGCCCTGGCCGTCAACGAGGAGAACGCGGCGGGCGGCCGGATCGTCACCGCGCCCACCAACGGCGCGGCCGGCATCATCCCGGCCGTCATGCACTACATCGACCGTTTCGTCCGCCCCGCGGATCCGACGTGGCCGCACCGCTTCCTGCTGACCGCGGCCGCGATCGGCGTCCTGTTCAAGCAGAACGCGTCGATCTCCGGGGCCGAGGTCGGCTGCCAGGGCGAGGTCGGCTCGGCCTGCTCGATGGCGGCCGCCGCGCTCACCGAGGTCATGGGCGGCACCCCGCAGCAGGTCGAGAACGCCGCCGAGATCGGCATCGAACACAACCTGGGCCTGACCTGCGACCCCGTGGGCGGCCTCGTCCAGGTCCCCTGCATCGAACGGAACGCCGTCGCCTCCATCAAGGCCATCTCCGCCGCCCGCCTCGCCATCCGCGGCGACGGCGAACACTTCGTCTCCCTCGACCGCGCCATCAAGACCATGCGCGACACCGGCCGCGACATGCTCGACAAATACAAAGAAACCAGCCGAGGCGGCCTAGCCGTCAACGTCATCGAATGCTGACCACCCTCACCGTGGCGTGGTGAGGAGGGTGTAACGGGAAGTTAACGGGGTGGGGGTGGGGGGATGCTTCGGGGGGAAATACTTTCTGGGGGAAGTAGTTCGGGCGAACCGAGGAGAACACCCCATGGCTCCGGTGAGTGCGGTCGCGTCGCGGCTGGTCGATGTGCGGTCGGTGGACACCGCGCTCGTCGATCTCGATGGAACGGTGTACGCGAACGGGCGGCTGGTGCCGGGCGCGGTTTATGCGCTCGGGTTCCTTCGGCAGGCGGGCATTGCGCTGCGGTTCCTCACCAACCGGGACTCGCTGCCGCCCGGCGTGATCCGCGCCGACCTCGCTGCGATGGGGTTGGAGGTCGCGCCGTGGGAGCTGTTCACGCCGGTGCTCGCCGCGCAGCGGTATCTGGAGGACCAGCAGAACGTCAGGGCGCTGCTGATGGTGTCCAGCACCGTCCGCACCGCGTTCGAAAGGTTCACCGGGAAAGGACCGGTGACCCATGTGGTCGTCGGCGACTGCCGTGACACCCTCGACTACGCGCTCCTCGACCACGCGTTCCGGGCGGTGCGCGGCGGGGCCGAACTGGTCGCGCTCCAGCGCGGCCGGTACTTCGTGCGCAGCAACGGCGAGCACCTCGGCACCGGCGGGATCGTCGCCGCCCTCGAATACTCGGCGAACACGACCGCGAAGGTCGTCGGCAAACCGTCCAAGGACTTCCTCGCGCTGGCCGCCGCCTCCACCGGCGCCGACATGTCCCGCTGTGTGGTGATCGGCGACGACGCCACCACCGACGTCGCCGGCGGGGTCGCGCTCGGCGCCCGCACCGTCCAGGTCAGGACCGGCCGGTACACCGAGCAGCAGGACGAGCCGGGCCTGCCCCGCGCCGAAGCCGTCATCGACTCGATCGCCGACCTGCCCGCGCTGCTGTTCGACTGGGACGCCCGAGCGCTGGACGTTCAGAGCTGATGGATCACGTCGAACTCGAGGCCGTCGGCGACCGCGAGGAAGACCCGCTGCGACAGATGGCCGTCCCGCAGCTCCACCGGCCCGCGCGGGCCCTCGTACCGCAGTCCCTCCGACAGGGCGCGCATCCGGGCGACGTCGCCGCCGCCCGCCAGGCGCAGCAGCTCGCTCAGCAGCCGCACCCCCTCGTAGCAGGACTCGCCCGGCCCCGTCAGCATGGGCGCGGTCGGCCCGAACCTGCCGTGGTAGCGGCCGGAGAAGTCCAGGCTCTCGGCGGTCGGGAGCGTTCCGAAATAGCCGGACGACGCGTACAGCCCGTGGGTGACGTCCGCGCCCATCGACAGCAGCATGTTCTCGTCGGTGAGCGGCCCGAACCGCAGGGCGGCCGCGTCGAGGCCCGCCGCGGCGAACGACCGGTGGAAGTCGACGGCGTCCTGGCCCATCAGCAGCACCAGCACCGCCTCGCACCGGCTGGCCATCACCTTGCCGAGCACCCGGCCGTAGTCGCCGGTCCCCAGCGGGACGTACTGCTCGCCGAGCACCGCCCCGCCGATCTCGTGCAGATACCCGCGGACCGCTCCGGCGGACGCCCGCGGCCACACGTAGTCGTTGCCGACGATCGTCCAGCGGCGCACCCCGAGCTCCCGCGCGAACCAGTGCAGCGCCGGTCTGAGCTGCCCGCCGGGCGTCTCGCCGATGGGGAACACCCAGGGCCGGTCCTCGCCGCCCTCGTACAGGGTCGTGTAGACGTAGGGGATCCGGCCGACGATCACCGGGGCGACGCTCTCGCGGACGGCCGAGGTGTGCCAGCCGACGACCGCGTCCACGGCCTCGGCCCTGACCAGACCGCCGACTTCGCGCGCCACTTCGGCGGGCGCCGCGCCGCCGTCGACCGTGGTCAGGCGCACCTCGCGCCCCAGCACGCCGCGCGCCGCGTTGATCTCCTCGACGGCGAGCCGCGCGGACAGTTCGCACGAGGGTCCGAACATCCCGGTCGGGCCCTGCGCGGGCACCACCAGCGCGATGTCGTACGTCTCCCGACGACCCATGGTCGGAAGGATAACGCGCGCTTGCTACCGGCATATTTCGACGCCAGGATGAAAGGGTGGCCTTGACCGTCCCAGCAACCGCCCACGATCTCGCGCTCCTGCTCACCCTCGTGGAGCGCCGTGTGGTGAGCCGGCTCGCCGCCGTCCTGCGCTCCGCGGAGCTGACGGTGGAGGAGTGGCGCGTCCTCGCCCTGCTGGCGGACGGCCGCGGCCACCCCATGTCGGAGATCGCCGACCACACGCTGCTCCCGCCGCCGACCCTCACCAAGATCGTCGATCGGCTGGTGGCGGCGGCGCTGGTCTACCGCCGCCCCGACGACCAGGATCGCCGCAAGGTGCTGGCGTTCCTGTCCGACCGGGGCAGGACCAGGCACGCCGAGGCGGCCGAGGCCGTCGCCGCCGACCATCAGGAGCTGGCGCTGTCCCTCGGCCCGGAGGAGACGGCCCTGCTCACGGTGCTGCTGAACAAGGCCGCCGCCAAACTCACCTGAGCCGGTCCCTCATCTGCTGCGTTCGACCGCCATCCGGGCGAGCGCGATCAGCTCGGCGGTCGCGCGGGTGCCGGGGGCGGCCGTGGTGAGGGTGTCCAGCGCCTGTTTGAGGAGTTGCGCGGAGCGGTCCTGCGACCAGGAACGTCCGCCCGCCATCTCCACCAGCGCCGCCGCCCGCTCCGGATCGAACTCACCGGGCGAGAAGTACAGCGACTTCAGCTCCTCGCCCGCCGGGCTGCCGCTGGTCAGTGCCGCGACGACCGGAAGCGACTTCTTCCGGTTCCGCAGATCGGAGTAGACGGGCTTGCCGGTCGCCGCCGGATCACCCCAGATGCCCAGCAGATCGTCGGTGTGCTGGAACGCCAGCCCCACATGCTCGCCGAACAGGCCGAGCCGGGCGACCTGGTCGGGGGAGGCGTCGCCCGCCAGCGCGCCCAGCGCGCAGGACACCCGCAGCAGCGCCGCCGTCTTCCCGACGGCCATCGCCACGCACTCCGACAAGGTCACATCGGAGCGCTTCTCGAACGCCATGTCGGCGTTCTGCCCGTTGAGCAGGTCGAGGACGGCCGAGGTGAGGATCCTGGCGTGCGGCGACGAAGCCGCCACCAGGTCGATCGCCAGGGTCATCAGGACGTCGCCGGTGAGGATCGCCGGGCCCGTCCCGAACACCGACCAGGCCGTCGGACGGTGCCTGCGGGTCCTGTCGCCGTCCATGACGTCGTCGTGCAGCAGCGAGAAGTCGTGCACCAGCTCCACCGCGACGGCCGCGGGAACGGCCGCCTCGGGATCGCCGCCGACGGCCTCGCAGGCCAGCAGCGCCAGGGTCGGCCGGACGGCCTTGCCGGTCGGCTCGCTCGGCCGTCCTTCGGCGTCCCACCAGCCCAGGTGGTAGCCGGCGATGTGCCGGACGGGATCGGGCAGCGAACCGATCGCCTCCCGCATCGCGGGCTCCACCACGGCCCGCCCCCACGCCAGAACCTCGGGGGCGGGACGCGCTATCTCATCGACGGTTCTCATCTCGTCCTCTCCAAGAGGTCGGAGGCGGCGGTGCCGAGCCCCGACGGCCGCAGCCGCAGCGCCGTCGGCCGCGCCTCGGTGGCTGCGGTGATCCTGGCCCCGGC
>NZ_BAAGZI010000228.1:0-9313 GCF_054778695.1 Actinocorallia lasiicapitis | reverse complement strand
GCCCCGGGGCGGAGCCGGCAGTCGGGGTTCAGCACGCAGACCGCGTCGAGGGCGGCCAGATCGAGGGCGCGGAGCCCGGCGTTGAAACCGGCCGCGTACCCGCCGTTCCTGCCGACGGCCAGCGCCACCGCGCCCGCCGCCTCCCCGATCCGCAACGAGTCGTCGGCGGAGGCGTTGTCGGCCACGACCACACCGGCCAGCTCGACGCCCTGGCCGGTCAGCGACTCCAGGCAGCCGGGCAGCACGTCGGCGCTGTTGTAGCTGACGATGACGACCCCGACCCTCATCCCCGCACCCTCTTGACCGTCTGGGCGCCGAACCGGCGGGCGCGGCGGGGGAGCGAGGGTCGGCCCAGGACGCGGGCGATCCAGGCGTCGTCGAGATCGTGCCGGAGGCTGGTGCGGGCCTGCAGCCACGCGTCCGGACGGGCGGGGCCGCCGTCGCTGGTGTAGGCGCGGGTGACACCGTGGCGGCGCAGCGCCCGCAGCACCCGCCGGTCGTAGGAGCCGAACGGGATCGCCACCCGGGTGACGGGCTCGCCGACCAGTTCGGTCAGGGCTTTCAGCGCCTGCTCGTGCTCCTCGGCGTGCTGGCCGCCGGTCAGCCGCCGCCAGTCGCGGTGCGCCCAGCCGTGCGAACCGATCCGCATCCCCACCCCGCGCAGCTCACCGACCTGGGCCGTGGTGAGCCGGCCCGGCGCGCCCAGCTCCCCGGCCAGGACGTGGAACTCCGCGGTGAGGCCGCGCTCCAGCAGCCGGGGCAGGGCCAGTTCGACGTCCGAGACGTTCCCGTCGTCGAAGGTGATCCGGACGTCCGGGCGCCCGGCGGCGGCGTCGAGCACCCGCTCGAACCGGTCCACCGTGACCCAGGTGCCGGCTTCGCCGGGATCGAGCTCGCGATGGCGCGGGCCGATCCCGTGCACTGTGAGATTGAAGATGTCGGGCAAGATGCGACCACCCCCGCGTGCATTCTGAGACGAAATCGTCAGAAGATGACCGGTTTGTTACTGGCCTCATGCGGACGCAACGTGCGAACGGTAGAATGCCACCGAATGCTCCAAACCCTTTTCGGCGGCGTCCCAAAAGTCATGGGCCTCCAGCCATTTCCGTTCGGCGAAAACATGATCATGCGACGGGTTGGCATAAGCGAAGCGGACCCCGACCCCGCCCGTATCCGCCTCGATCTTGTCCAGGACGGCCCGGAGGGTCTGCTCGCCGAACGGGTCGAACAGGAAGAACGCCGTCACGTCGCGGAACGTCATCTCCTGCGCCGGGCCCTCGTGGACCGTGATCGGGGCTTTGCGGCCGCGGAGCCGGACGGCGTTGCGGCGGGCCTGTCCGCACAGCCCGGGATCGACCTCGTAGCCGACGGCCGCGCGGATCGGCCGTCGCGCCGCGCAGCACAGCACCCGGCCGAGGCCGCTGCCCAGATCGGCGAGCTCGTCGTCGGGGCCCAGCTCCAGGCCGTCAAGGACCTTGCCGATGGTCGCGTAGGACATGGTCGCGTAGTGGACGGCGTCGGGGTAGCCGGTCGCCGCGGTCCCGCGGGTCGAGACGCCCAGACGGGTTTCCCACCAGAGGTTCGCCAGCCGCGGCAGATGTCGTCGCATTTCCCCATTGAAACCCGGCCAGGGGGACGGCGACGGGCCGGAATCGGCCTCAGCGCAGCGCGCGGGCCACCCGGCGCAGCCCGGGCGCGAGCCGGGAACCCCGGACGGCCGCCGACGCCCGGTGCCCGGCCAGCCGCAGCGGATCCCGCGTGATCAGCCCCTGGCAGACGACGGTCTCACCGGTCTTGGCGCGCCGCTTGTACTCGTCCTCGCCGCGCCCCAGATCGATCCGGGTGACGCCCAGCGCGGGCGCCGCGCCGATCAGCTCGTGCAGCAGCATCCAGCCGGGCGCGAGCCGCGCGAACTCCGGGTCGTACACCGGGAACCACCAGTGCAGCACACCGCCCGAGCGGAGCCCGAAATGGGCCGCGACCAGGCGGTCTCCGGCGCGCAGCGTGGACAGCAGCCCGCCGAACCCGGTGTCGCGGGTCTTCAGCAGGATCCCCGCCAGCTCCCTGCGCGCCGGCTCGGCGAAGTAGTCGCGGGCGCCCGTCGCCGCGTACTGGGCGCGTTTCAGTTCGATCAGCCGGGCGAGGGCCCCGGGGTCGGGATCGTCGACGGTGAAGCGGACGGGGCCGTGGTCGCGTTCGGTCTTGCGGAGCCGTCGGCGGGCCTGGCCGATGTTGTCGCGTCCCGACCTGGACGCCCGCCCCAGATACCCCTGGAGACCGCCCGTGACGTCGAGGAACGGGGAGGCGCGGCGGGTCTCGATCCACGGCGCGAAGGTGTCGAGCCCGGTCGCGAGGTGGTCGAACTCGAACGTGCGGATCCCGCCTCTGAGCAGGGCGCGCGGCGAGATCCCGGTGCCGATCGGGCCCTGCAGATCGGCGGCGGGCCAGCCCGCGGGACGCAGGGTGGAGCGGAAGCGGTGCAGGGGCAGCAGCCCGGTCAGCCGGCCCCGCTCGTCCCGGGCCTGGGCGATCAGGACCTCGGGCCCGCAGTCGTGGACGATCGCGCTGAACTCGGGATGGAAGTAGGGGCTGTCGCAGGCCGGGTCGGCGGCTCTGAGCTCGTGCCAGGAGTCCAGGTCGGCGGTGGAGAGCTCGGCGAAGGCGGCCAGCCGCTGCGTCGTCAGCTTGATCAACCCCACTCGGTCGGATCCAGTGGATCGGAGCACCGCCCGCCGCCATTCTCCGGGGCGAAGGCGGCGAGCGCGTAGGGAAGTGCCGGATTCCTGGTGACCTGATCCGGTCGGTTCGGTTCGCTGGTCAGAACCAACGATCCGGGCTAATCCTGTGTTAATTCCTATCGTTCTTCGCAACACACGGGGTAATTCGGGACGAAATTAAGGAGTTTCAGGTGACCGTCGTCGACGGTCCTGGTCGGACCGCGGTCGAACGGGGAAAAACCGCGGGTGAAGCCAGGTGGGTAGCTCATTACGCCATAAAAGTGGCCATGGTCGACGCGTTCTGCGCGCTCACCGCCGGCCTCGTCGGATTCGACCTCAGATTCGGCGGCCACCCCTGGCTGCCCGTCGCCTATCTGGCGTTCGCGCTGGCCATGCCGCTGGCATGGCTGCCGTGGCTGGCCCTGTCCGGCGCCTACGACGGGCGGTTCTTCGGCGCCGGCTCGGACGAGTACCGGCGGGTCCTGCACGCGGGCGTCAGCCTCACCGCGACCGTCGCGATCCTCTCCTACGCCACCAAGGCGGAGCTGGCGCGCGGCTTCGTCGTCGTCACCCTGCCGCTGGTCACCGTCTTCACCCTGCTGGCCAGGTGGCGGCTGCGCAAACGGCTGCACCGGCTCCGGGAGGACGGGGTCTGTATGCGCCGGGTGGTCGCCGTCGGGCATCCCGCCCACGCCGCGCGACTGATCAGGGAGCTGGGCCGCTCCACCTACCACGGGATGCAGGTCGTGGCCCTGTGCACGCCGGGACGGGCCGGGGTGCCGGGCCGGATCCCCGTGCTCGGCGGCCTCGACGAGGTGCCCGAGGTGGTGGCGCGCTCCCGCGCCGACTCCGTCGCGGTGCTGTCCTGCCCCGAACTGGACGGGGCGGTCCTGCGCCGGCTCATCTGGCGGCTCGAGAAGACCGGCACCGAACTGTTCGTCGCGCCCGCCCTGCTGGAGGTCGCCGGGCCCCGCACCACGATCCGGCCGATCGCCGGGCTGCCGCTGCTGCACGTCGACCATCCCGACCTGGCCGGGCCGCGCCGCGTGCTGAAACGCTGCTTCGACGTGGTGGGGGCGTCGCTGGCGCTGCTGCTGCTCGGCCCGGCGATGCTGCTGATGGCGCTGGTGATCCGGGGGAACGACGGCGGTCCCGCCCTGTTCGTTCAGACCAGGATCGGCCGCGACGGCCGCGCGTTCCCGATGCTCAAGTTCCGGACCATGATCGAGAACGCACATCTGCTCCGCGCGGAACTGGCCGGACCCGCCACCGGCGGCCCGCTGTTCAAACTGAAGGACGACCCCCGGCTGACCAGGATCGGCGGGCTGCTGCGCCGCTACTCCATCGACGAGCTGCCGCAGCTTTTCAACGTGCTGCGCGGCGAGATGTCGCTGGTCGGGCCGAGGCCGCCGCTGCCGGAGGAGGTCGAGAAGTACGGCGAGGACGTCCACCGGCGGCTGGTCGTCAGGCCGGGTCTGACGGGGCTCTGGCAGGTCAGCGGCCGCAGCGATCTGGAATGGGAGGAGTCGGTCCGGCTGGACCTGCACTACGTCGAGAACTGGTCGCTGGTGCTCGACATGCAGATCCTGTGGAAGACCCTCGCAGCCGTCACGAGCGGCAGCGGAGCCTACTGAGACGGACATATAGTGCCCTTCTACTTGATCTCGGGGGATCGCTAGCAAGAGGGGCATGAGTGAAGAGATCCTTTGCGGCTCTCACGGCCGCCGTCCTGATCCTCGCGGGCATGCAGGGGATCACGACGGCGCCTGCCGGAGCCGACAGCCAGCCGCCGGCCGGAGTCCCGGCCACGGTGACGACCGACCCGCTGCCGACCTGGCAGGTGAACGGCGTCGTCTGGGACCAGGTCCTGGTCGGGAACACCGTCTACGCCACCGGCTCGTTCGCCACGGCGCGTCCGCCGGGGGTCGCCGTCGGCGGGGCGGGCCAGGTCAACCGCGGCAACATCCTCGCCTACGACATCACCACGGGCGTCGTGAGCAGCACCTTCGTCCACACCCTGAACGGGCAGGGCCTGCGCATGGCCAAATCGCCCGACGGCTCCCGCGTGTACGTCGCGGGCGACTTCACCACCGTCGACGGGCAGGCCCGCGGCCACGTCGCCGCGTTCAACACCGCGACCGGCGCGCTCGACCCGAACTTCAAACCGAACGTCAGCGCCCGGATCCGCGGCCTCGCCGTCAGCGACACCACCGTCTACATGGGCGGCAACTTCTTCGCGGTGAACGGCTCGTCCCGCACCCGGCTCGGCGCGGTCAACGCCGCCACCGGCGCGACCCTGCCGTGGGCGCCGACCGTCAACGACGAGGTCTGGGCGATGGCGATCTCCCCGGCCTACAACCGGGTGATCGTCGGTGGCCGGTTCACGCAGCTCAACGGTGCGGCCAGAGTCGGCCAGGGCGCCGTGGACGCGACGTCCGGCGCGACCGCCGCGTGGAGCAGCTCCCCGACTCCCTCGCCCCTCAACGGCAACCGGTCCTACCCGACCGATCTGAAGGTCGCGGGCGACGTCGTCTACGGCGCGAACAACGGCGACGGCGGCCACTGGTTCGACGGCCGGTGGGCCGCGAACGTCAACACCGGCGACCTGATCTGGCTCGACAACTGCTACGGCGCCACCTACAGCGTCGCGCCGATCGGCCAGGTGCTCTACAGCGTCTCGCACGCCCACGAATGCCAGTCGCTGGGCGCGTTCCCCGAGGTCACCTCGCGCCGCGCGCTCGCCACCACGACCTATGCGACCAGCAACGACCCGGCGCCGCCCGGCAGCAACTCGCCCATCACCAAGCAGCCCGTGCCGCGGCTGCTGCACTGGTTCCCCGCGCTGGGCGTCGGCAGCGTCACCGGCCAGTACCAGGCGGCCTGGACGGTCGTCGGCAACGACCAGTACATCGCGATGGGCGGTGAGTTCCCGACCGTCGACGGCCGCGCCCAGCAGGGCCTGATCCGGATGGCGGTGCGCTCGTCCGCGCCCGGCAAGGTCGGTCCCGAGGCGGGCCCCGCGGCGACGGCTTCGGCCGTCCCCGGCGGCGGCGTCCGGGTGACCTGGCCCGCGACCTGGGACATGGACAACGAGAACCTCACCTACGAGATCCTCCGCGACGGCGTCCAGATCGGGACGGAGACCCAGCCGTCGAACTTCTGGACCACCCCCGCCTACGGGTTCTTCGACGCAGCCGCCCCCGCGGGCGCCCACACCTACCAGGTGCGGGCCGCCGACCCCGACGGCAACAAGGTGACGGGCACCGCCTCGGCGTCCGTCGTGTCGGCGGGCCCCGCGGCCGCGAGCGTCTACGCGAACCTGGTCGCCGGCGACGGCGCACGCCACCTGTGGCGGTTCACCGAGACGTCCGGGACGACCGGCTACGACCGCTCCGGCCCCTCCAACCTCACCTACGGTTCCGGGGTGACGCTCAACGCGGCGGGCATCACCGGCGACCGGGCGGCCGTGTTCAACGGCACCGCCAACGCCAGGACGGCCAGCGCGCAGATCGCCGCGCCGCGCGACTTCACCGTCGAGGCGTGGGTGAAGACCACCTCCACCACCGGCGGCAAGATCATCGGCTATGGGAACAGCGCGTCGGGCAACAGCGGCACCTATGACCGGCATCTGTATCTGACGGCCGACGGCCGGGTCGTCTTCGGCGTCTACCCGGGCGTCATCCGGACCATCCAGAGCGCTCCGGGGCTCAACAACGGCCAGTGGCACCATGTGGCGGCGTCCCTCGACTTCAACTCGGGGATGAAGCTGTACGTCGACGGGCAGCTCAAGGCCACCGACACGACGACCCGCTACGGCCAGTCCTACACCGGGTACTGGCGGGTCGGCGGCGACACCGTCGGGTCGTGGCCGTCCGCGCCGTCGACCCCGTATCTGAACGGGACGATCGACGAGGCCGCCGTCTACCCGCGCGCCCTCGCCGACTCCGAGGTCGCCGAGCACTACCAGGTCGGGACGGGCGCGCAGCCCAACCAGCCGCCCGTTCCCGCGTTCACCGCGACCTGCGCGCTGCTCGTCTGCTCGTTCGACGCGTCCGCGTCGGCCGACTCCGACGGCACGATCACGGCCCGCGAGTGGACGTTCGGCGACGGCGCCACCGGCAGCGGCGCGACCCCCGGGCACACTTACGCCGCGTCGGGCTCCTACCAGGTGAAACTGACCGTCACCGACGACGACGGCGCTTCGGCGTCGCTCACCAAGACGGTGCAGGCGCAGTCCGCGAACCTCGCCGAGGACCCGTTCACCCGCACGGTCTCCAACGGCTTCGGCACCGCGCCCGTGGGCGGCTCCTGGAGCACGGTCGGCACGGCCGCGAACCTGTCGGTGGACGGCTCCACCGCCAAGATCGCGCTCCCTTCCCCCTCCACCGGGGCGGGCGCCTACCTGACGACCGTCAACGCCACCTCCTCGGACACCGCGTTCCGCGCCTCGGTCGACAAGACCGCCACCGGAAACGGCGTCTACCTGTGGCTAGCGGGCCGCCGCACCCCGTCCGGCGACTACCGCGCCCGAGTCCGCTTCCTGTCACCCGGCACCGTAGCCCTGGCGCTGTCCCGAACCGACGCCGCCAACGCCGAAACCCTCCTGACCCCCGAGCTGACCGTCCCCGCCCTCACCTACACCCCGGGCGCCTTCCTCCGCGTCCGCCTCCAGGTGACGGGCACCACCCCCACCACCCTGACCGCCAAGATCTGGCCCGACGGCACCCCCGAACCCGCCACCTGGCACCTCACGACCACCGACTCCACCCCCACCCTCCAATCCCCCGGCGGCCTCGGCCTCCGAGCCATGCTCTCCGGCTCCGCCACCAACGCCCCCACCACCCTCACCCTCGACGACCTCACCTCCACCCAGCCCTAACCCCCCCCAACAAAAGGAAGCTCCGGCCACCACGGCCGGAGCTTCCTTTGTTTCCGTTCTTACTGGGGGGCGCCGAGGGTTCTGGTGGTGGGGGTGGTGCCCAGGAGGGAGGCGATGGGGGAGGGGAGGGGCTGGGCTGTGGCCGTGGTCTGGGCGGTGGTGGGGGGCTGGAGGGGGCCGGTGGGGGAGGAGCCGTGGGGTTCCTGGCCGGTGGCGGAGCGGAAGGCGGCGAGGGTGGTGAAGGTGCGGGGGTTGCCGGGGCCGGACGACCAGACGACCAGCCAGGCGGGGGTGCCGTCGGGGCGGTGGTACAGGTTGCCGTCGGCGGCGATCTTCATGTCCTCGGCGCGGCGCTCGTGGGAGTAGTCCTCGACGCAGAGCACGCAGTTCGGGCCCGCCTTCGGCGCGCCCAGGACGTTGTTGCCGAGCCGGATGTCGCCGAGCAGCCACGTCATCGTCGGGTCGGGGAGCTTCTGGCGCGGGTCGTGGCCCGCCGTCGACAGGTTCGCGGCACGACGGCCGTCCTGGACGAGGTTCACGGTCCGGCCGTTCCCGGTGATCGTGTTGTTCCAGATCTCGGCGCCGTTGGAGTCGTTGACGCGCAGCCCGTCGCCGCCGTTGCCGGTGATGACGTTCCCCGCGAACACGGCCTTGGCGGAGATCTCCCAGCTGATGCCGTGCCCGGTGTTCCGCGAGAAGTCGTTGCCGGTGACGGTCGAGTCGTACACCGACTCGTCCAGCCACAGCCCCTTGCCGTCGTTGCCGGCCGCGTAGCTGCCGGTCACCCGCACCCCGCGCGTCCGGGTGATCTTGATGCCGCCGGCGACGGGCGAGCCGTTGAAGTGCTCGATGTTGTTGTCCTCGGCGCGCACCCCCGAAAGCTGCACACCGTCGGCGTAGTTGCCGTGGACGCCGAGCATCCCCGCCCGCACCACGGTCACGTTCCGCAGGGTGACGCGCGGCGCGACCGCGCTGACCCCGGTGGTCGCGGCGTCGGTGACGGTCACGTTCTCGACGGTCGAGTCGCGCCCCGACACCTTCACGGTGCCGAGCCCCGGGATCGAGGTGGCGTACCGGCGCACCCCGACGCCCCGCAGCACCGAACCCGGCGCCGTCAGATGGACGCCGTCGGCGAGATCGGTGGCCCGGACGTCCCGGCCCGCGGGGTTCGTGCCCAGGTACAGCCGCTGCGCCGCGTAGTCGGGGAAGAAGGTGCCCTCGGTGACGGCGGCCGCCGAACCGACCTGGCGGAGCTGCTTGCCGTCCACGAACACCTGGTCGGGGCGGGCGGCGTACGGGTAGTTCTTGTTGAGGAAGGTCCAGGCGGCGGCGGTGCCGTCCTTGGCGCCCTTGGTGTAGCTGGGGCTGCTGTCGAACTGGGCCGTCCAGCCGTCCTTCACCCAGCGGCCGCCTTCGGCACGCCAGCCGCCGACCGCGACACTGCCGTCCAGCCAGACCGCTTCACCCGGGTACGGCTGGATCGTCACGGTCCGGTCGGCTTTGACGGTCTCGTGGTAGGTGCCGCCCCTGACGACGACGGTGCCGCCTTCGGGGGCCAGCGCGACGCCCTTGCCGATGGTCCGGACGGGCGCGTCCACGGTTCCGGCCGCCCCGTCGTTCCCGGACGCCGCAACGAACACCGAGCGCGCCGGAATCGTGTACCGGGCGCTGCCCACGGGCCCGGCACCGGCCGTCTCCCGAGCGGGCCCGCCCGTCG
>NZ_BAAGZI010000227.1:0-9450 GCF_054778695.1 Actinocorallia lasiicapitis | reverse complement strand
CGCGACCTGTCGGCCGCCGTCTGCGGCCGCTCCACCCCCCTGGCCCTGGCGGCGCTCGCCGCCGACCCGGCGATCAGCCTGATCGTCATCGCGGCCGAGCCGCCGACCCCCGAGGTGTCGGCGCTGCTGCGCGAGGCCGCCCGCCGTTTGGCAACTCCTGTGGTCTCCGCGGCGCCCGGCGAAGAGGAATCGGTGCTCGCCCGCCTCTCGGCCTGATCGCCCCGCCCGTCGGGGCCTTTGGCAACTTCTGCGCAAACCCCGCCCCTCCCGTGTGAGGCGGCTCACTCTCGACAGTCCTCGACGCCCCGTGTTTAGGTGTACCTAAGAGTTTCGTACACCGTAAGGGAGCTTTCATGGAGACCGCGGTGATCCGCTGCAAGGACGGCGACCACACACTCCGGCTGATGGACCGCGAGGTCGTCGCCGAGCGGCTGCTGGCCACTTCCCGCAAGCATTCCTACGACCCCGACGTCGACGTCGCGTGGGACACCCCGCTCGACCCCGACCGCTTCTACATGCCCCCGCAGTGCGTCTCCCTGTACGAGACCCGGCTGTGGGACGGGCTCAGCCAGGCCCAGCGGATCGAGCTGTCCAAACGGGAGCTGGCCAGCACGATGTCCTACGGGATCTACTCCGAGCTGATGCTCATCCAGGCGCTCGTCCTGCACGCGTGGCGGCGCGAGGTCGACAGCCACGACGTCGGATACGCCCTCACCGAGATCGCCGACGAGTGCCGCCACTCGATGATGTTCGCCCGGCTGATCCGGACGATGGGGCTGCGCGCCACCAAGCCCCCGGAGTGGATGTACCAGGCCGGGAAGATCATCGGCGGGATCTACCAGCCCGTCCAGAAGTTCTCCATGGTGCTGGTCGTCGAGGAGACCACCGACACCCTCCAGCGCGCCATCATGGCCGACCCCGAACTCCAGCCGCTGGTCCAGCAGGTCTGCAAGATCCACGTGGTGGAGGAGGCACGGCACATCAAGTACGCGCGCGAAGAGCTGAAGCGGCAGGTCGCCCGGCTGTCGCCGGCCAGACGGCGGGCCTACGCGCTGATGCTGACACCCGCCGCGTACGAGATCTCCCGCGGGCTGATCCACCCGTCCTGCTACACGGCCGTCGGGCTCGACCCGAAAGAGGCCGTGCGGGTGGCGGCGCAGAGCCCGCACCGGCGCGACACGCTCGCCTGGATGTTCAAGCGCACCGCGACCTTTTTCGACGAGGTAGGTCTGCTGGACGGCCCGGCAAGGAAAGTGTGGCAGCACTACGGGATCTTGCAGCCCTGACGTTCCGCCAGAATGTCCCCATGACTCTGTCGGGGACCCAGCACACCATCGCGTTCGGCCCGTACCAGGCCGTACTCACCGAGCAGGGCGCGGGGCTGCGCGTCCTCACCCACGACGGAGCTCCGCTGATCCTGGAGCACGACCCCGACGAGCTCACCCCCGCCGGGTTCGGCCAGCTCCTCGCCCCCTGGCCCAACCGGGTGGACCGCGGCGAGTACACCTTCGAAGGCGTCGCCCACCGGCTCCCGCTCAACGAACCGGCCCGCGAGAACGCCATCCACGGGCTGGTCCGCTGGGAGCCCTGGCAGCTCATCGAGCGGACCGCGAGCTCGGTGACGCTCGGACACCGGCTGCTCGGCCGGCCCGGCTACCCGTTCCGGCTCGACCTGGCCATCACCTACACACTGGCCGAAGACGGCCTCACCGCACGGATGTCGGCGTCCAACACCGGCACCCGGAACGCGCCCTACGGGCAGAGCGCCCACCCCTATCTGACGGTCGGCCGCCCCCTCGACGCGTGCGTGGTCACCTTCGGCGGCGGCCGCTACCAGCCCGTCAACGACCGGCTGATCCCGTCGGGGCTGCCCGTGCCCGTCGCCGGCACGCCCTACGACCTGTCGGCGGGCGGCGTGTTCGGCGACCGCCGGCTCGACACCGCCTACACCGATCTGCCGTTCACCGACGGCCGGATCTGGGTGGGGCTGTCCGGCGGCGGCCGAACCGTCGGGCTGTGGGCCGACG
Organism: Actinocorallia lasiicapitis; assembly: GCF_054778695.1. Taxonomy (NCBI): domain Bacteria; kingdom Bacillati; phylum Actinomycetota; class Actinomycetes; order Streptosporangiales; family Thermomonosporaceae; genus Actinocorallia; species Actinocorallia lasiicapitis. The sequence continues at coordinate 7,423 of NZ_BAAGZI010000227.1, read as the reverse complement.
CCAACCACCCCTGGCTCCAGCTCTACACGGCCGACGATCTGACCCCTGAGCTGCGGCGGACCGGTCTGGCCGCCGAACCGATGACCTGCCCGCCCAACGCCTTCGACACAGGTGTCGATCTGATCACTCTCAAGCCGGGGGACACATTTGCCGGATCATGGGGGATCATTTCCTTGTGAACCTCAGCGTGACCAAGACCGACGACCTGACCGAGCGGCTGCGCGCCGCCGGGGCCGCACACGCCCGGCGCCGGCCAGGCCGCGCCGAAGGCCGCCAGCCGGTGCACACCGTTTTCGTGGCCGCCGACCGGTTCTCCCGGACGACGGCCCCCGACCTCGGCACCGAGGCGCTGCGGCTGCTGAACAAGCACACCCCCGGCGACGGCTCCTTCGGGGCCACGTTCATGCTCGATCCCTCGCTGGCCGGGGTGATCAGAGCCAGGGTCGCGGCGAAACTCCAGAAGGACCCCGTCGAGGATCTGCGGATCGACTTCGCCGACGGCTACGGCGCCCGCTCCGACGCCGAGGAGGACTCCGACATCGTCCAGGTGGTGGAGGCCGTCGCCGGCGCCTACCAGGCGCAGCAGCTCCCGCACTTCTGGGGCATCCGCGTCAAGTCCCTCGCCTCCGCCGCCCGCTCGTTCCGGACCATCGACGGCTTCCTCACCTCGCTCCGCGACCGGCTCGGCCGGCTGCCCGGCGGGTTCGTCATCACCATCCCCGAGGTCCTCGGCCCCGACCAGGTGATGATCTTCGCGGACTATCTGGACCGGCTGGAGACCTCGCTCGGCCTGCCGCCCAAGACCCTCCACTGCGAGCTCCAGCTCGAGCACCCCGCGGCCGTCACGACGGTCCCCGACATCCTCAAGGCAGGCGCGGGCCGCGTGCAGACCCTGCACTTCGGCGCCACCGCCTACGCGCGGGCCCTCGACCTGCCGCCCGAACAGCAGCGGCTCGACCACCCGGCCTGCGACCACGCCCGGCACCTGCTCCAGACCGCGACCGCCGACACCCCCGTCCGGATCTCCGACGGGCCGTCCAACCTGTCGCCCCGCGACGACGGCGCCGACGAGGTCACCGCCACCTGGCAGACCCACGCCACCCAGGTCAGGCACTCCCTCACCCACGGCTACTACCAGGGCTGGGACCTCCACCCCGCCCACCTCCCGGCCCGCTACGCGACGCTGTACGACTACCACCTGACCGGCGCGGAGGAAGCCATCGGCAAACTCCGCGCCTGGCAGGCGTCCGGCACCCCCGCCACCCCCGCCATCCAGGCGCTGACCGCCCGGCTCAAGCGGGGAGTGGCCTGCGGGGCGCTGGATCCTTCGGCACTGTGACAGGGCCGGTGAGCTCGGCCAACGGGACGTTGACCTTCAGCCCGTCGGCCAGCTCGGTGTCCAGCGCGTCGTTGTGGACGGCCGCCACCTGGTAGGAGCGGCCCGACCAGTCCAGCCGGTACTCCTCCACCGAATGCACCCGGCCGCCCGTCATCACCACGATCAGATAGACGGGGATCCGGGCGAAGGCGTACTCGGCGCGCTTGTCGGCGAAGTCCGTCAGCGAATTGGGATGGGCGATCTCGACGACCGCCAGGACGTCGTCCGTCGTGATAGCGGAGGCGTCGCGGTGGCTGCGCAGGATCGCGATGTCGGGACGGCGCAGCGTGAACCGGTGGTCGTCGGCCAGCGGGACCGGCGGGATGAAACGGACGTCGGGGCCCTGCAGGACGGCCAGCCGCGAGTCGGCCGGCCGGGTGACGCGCAGCGCCACCGCCAGCCGCCAGGACACCACCTCGTGGTCGGGCGGTGAGGCCTCGCAGTAGACCACACGGCCGTCCACGATCTCGACGGTCCGTGCGACGTTCCGCGGCAGCGCCCGGTAGGCGTCATCGCTGATGAGCAGGCTGCGCCACGGATCGACCGTCCACGTCGGCAGCGGTTCGGGGCCGGGCTCGGGACGGAGCCGCCGGAACAGCAGCGCGGCGAGCACCGCCCCCACCGCGAACAGCACCGCGCCCCACGCGTAGACCGTGGCGTAGCCGTGCAGGGTGGCGCGGCCCGCGACCGCCGGATCCGCCGCGTTCCGGCCGCGCAAGTAGTCGGCGACGGCCGTCGCCGCGACCGTGCTCAGCAGCGCGGTGCCGATCGACCCGCCCACCTGCATGGTCGTGTTGAGCGTGGCGGCGGCCACCCCCGCGTCGCGCGGCTCGACCCGGTAGGTCGCGACGTTCTTCGCGGGCGCGAACACCCCGCCGCAGCCCACCCCGATCACCAGCAGCGGCCCCAGGATCCCGGCCGCGTACCCCCGCCCGGGATCGAGACCGGTCAGCCAGTACAGGCCGCCCGCGCCGATCGCCATCGCCGCCGGGACCACCACCTTGGCGCCCCACCGGTCGGCGAGCAGACTCGTCGCGACCCCCGAGGACGCCATCAGCGCCGCGACCATCGGCAGGAACGCCAGCCCCGTCCTGATCGGGGAGTAGCCCAGGTCCTGCTGCATGAAGTAGGTGAGGAACAGGAACACCGCGAACAGCGCCGCCCCCACCACACCGACCGACAGATAGGCCGCGGCCCTGTCCCGGTCGGTGACGATCCGGGGCGGCAGCAGCGGATGCCGGGCCCGCGCCTGCCAGCAGAAGAACACGGCCAGCAGCGCCACCCCCGAACCGAGCAGCACCCGAGTCGACCCCGACGACCAGCCGTGCCGCTCCGCCGTCGCGAACCCGTAGACCAGCGCGAACAGACCGGCCGACGCCAGCACCGTGCCCGGCACGTCCAGCCGGACGCTCCGGTCGCGCGGAGCCCGCGGCAGCAGGACGACCGCACCGGCCATCGCCACCGCCGCGAACACCAGATTGACGTAGAGGGTCCACCGCCAGTTCAGGTACTCGGTGAGCATCCCGCCCAGCAGCAGCCCGATCGCGCTGCCGGAACCGGCGATCGCCCCGAAGATCGCGAACGCTCTGGCCCTGTCCTTGCCCTCGGTGAACGTGGTGGCCAGCAGCGACAGTGCCGCCGGCGCGAGCACCGCGCCGAACGCGCCCTGAAGCGCACGCGCCGTCACCAGCACCGCGAACCCGCCTGCCGCACCGCCCAGCGCGGACGCCGCCGAGAAACCGGCCAGCCCGACCAGGAACGCGGCCCTCCGCCCGGCCAGATCGGCGATCCGGCCGCCCGGCAGCAGCAGGCTGCCGAACGCCAGCGCGTAAGCGGTGACGATCCAGGTTCTATCGCCGTCGTCGAAGCCCAGATCGGCCTGCGCTGACGGCAGCGCGATCGTGACGATCGTCGCGTCCAGCACCACGATGAGCTGCGCGGCGCCGATCACCGCGAGGATCCACCAGCGCGCCGAGCCGCCGTCCCGCTCGTCCGTTCTCTTCGGCAAAGGCCACCTTCCGCAGTCCGGTCACCCAGCCGATTCTTCCCCCACGTCACTCTGATCTCTGTAGCCCCACGGACACACTTGGTGACCATGGGGGTCTGGAAACGGTGAAGTCCCGGCAGGCAACCCTGCCGGGACTTCACCGATCTGCGGCTGTTGCCCTTAGCTCACGCCGACCAGGTCGACGACGAAGATGAGGGTCTCGCCGGGCTTGATCGCGCCGCCCGCGCCGCGGTCGCCGTAGGCGAGGTGCGGCGGGATGACGAGTTTGCGGCGGCCGCCGACCTTCATGCCCTGCACGCCCATGTCCCAGCCCTTGATGACGCGGCCGGCGCCGAGCGGGAAGTCGAGGGTGCTGCCGCGGTTCCACGAGGCGTCGAACTCGTCGCCGGTGGAGTAGGCCACGCCGACGTAGTGCACGCTCACGTTCGAGCCCTTGGTCGCCTCGTCGCCGTCCCCGACCACCAGGTCGGTGATCTCGAGGTTGGCGGGCGGCGGGCCCTCAGGGAAATCGATCTCGGGGCGTTCAAGCGCCATGGAAAAGGCTCCCAATCAGTTCGGATGAGACCACAGCAGGCTACTAGGCATCGCGGTGGTGGAAGAGGAGGTAGGCGGGGATGAGGGTGGCGAGGAGGTAGCAGGAGAAGACGGTGAGGCCCGCCGCGGGGGAGAGGTAGGTGGGGCTCTGGTGGACGATGGTGATGGCGGCGCCGGAGTTGGACGGGATGAAACGGGTGATGGTGTCGCCGAGGGAGCCGGGGATGATGACGGTGAGGATCGGCAGGACGAACATGACCGCGACGACCACGGTGATGGCGGCCGCGGTGTGGCGGAGCAGGACACCGACGCCGAAGGCCAGCAGGGTGACGAGGGTCAGGTAGACGCCGCCGCCGAAGACGGCGCGGAACATGCCGGGATCGGTGATCGACGCGTCGATCCGTTCGGCGGAGAAGAGCGCCTGGCTGACGAGGAAACTGGTGAACGCCGAGAGCTGGCCGACGGCGAACGCGATGACCGTCAGGACCAGCGCCTTGGCCGTGAGCAGGCGGCCGCGCCGGGGGACGGCGGTCAGTGAGGTGCGGATCAGGCCGGTCGAGTACTCGGCGGTGATCACCAGGACGCCGAGGACGGCGAGGATCAGCACGCCGAGATTGATGCCGATCATCCCCGCGGACGCGGGGTCGAACAGCGCCTTCTCGCGGGCGGGGGTCCTGTCCCAGGTGACGGTGATGGCGGCGGCCAGGGCGGCGCTGACCCCGATCGAGACCAGCAGGCTGGCGAGGATCGTCCAGTAGGTCGACCGCACGGTGCAGATCTTGGTCCATTCGGCGGCGACGGCGTCACCGAAACCGGGCGCGCGCCGCTCCGCTTCGAGGAGCGCCGTCACAGGACGCCGCCCCTCGGAATCCCGGCCTGGTACTCGACGCTGTCGCCGGTCAGGCTCATGAACGCCGCTTCGAGCGACGCCCGCGCCGTGGTCAGCTCGTGCAGCCAGATCCCGGCCGAGCCCGCGACGTTCCCGACGGCGACGGCCGAGGCGCCCTTCACCTTCAGGGCGCCGTCCGGCAGTTCCTCGACCGAGCAGCCGCGCCGCTCCAGCAGCGGGATCAGCGCCCTCGGAAAGGTCGTGCGGACCGTGACGTAGGGGTCGGTGTTGGCGTCGATGAATTCCTGAACGCTCATGTCGGCGAGGATCCGGCCCCGTCCGATGACGAGGAGATGGTCGGCCGTCAGCGCCATCTCCGCCATGAGATGGCTGGACACGAACACCGTCCGGCCCTCGGCGGCCAGCGTCCGCAGCAGCGTGCGGATCCACCGGACGCCCTCGGGGTCGAGCCCGTTGACCGGCTCGTCGAACATCAGCACGGCGGGGTCGCCGAGCAGCGCGGCCGCGATCCCCAGCCGCTGGCCCATTCCGAGCGAGAACCCGCCGGACGCCCGTCGGGCGACGCGTTCCAGGCCGACCAGCCGCAGCACCTCCGCGACCCGGGAGCGGGGGATCGCGTTGGACTGGGCGAGGCAGCGCAGATGCTGGTAGGCGCTGCGTCCGCGGTGCACGGCCTGCGCGTCGAGCAGCGCGCCGACCTCGCGCAGCGGTGCGGCCAGCTCCCGGTACTCCCGGCCGTTGACGGTGACGCTGCCGGAGCTGGGCCGGTCGAGCCCGAGGATCATCCGCATCGTGGTGGATTTTCCGGCGCCGTTCGGGCCGAGGAACCCGGTGACGATCCCCGGCCGCACCTCGAAGTCGAGACGGTCGACGACGAGTTTCTCCCCGTAGCGTTTGGTGAGGCCCTGCGCTCTGATCACAGGGCCGGTCTACCAGCGGGCGTCCGGGCCGAACGGGCGTCTTGGCCGGGGCGGCGGCGGGAATTTACCGCCGCGTGAGCCTACCGGCGGGTTCGGCGGCGCGCCGGTGGAGGCCGCCAGGAATCCGGGGTGACGATCAGATCGGGCCGTGCCGGGTCGGCGGCGAAGTGCTTCGCCTCCCGCGCCGTCCACGCCTCCCACTGGGGGAGGAGTTCGGCGCCGTCGCGTTCGAGGGCGCGGGCGCGGCGCAGCTCGTAGGGGGCGTCGACCCAGATGCGGTAGGCGGCGGGGCAGCCGCTCCACGCCGCGCCGACCCCTTCCAGGATCAGGAAGTCGGTGACGGGCACCTTCTTGGGCGGGCCGAGGGTCGCGGAGCGCCAGTCGTAGGGCCGGTAGACGGCCGTCTCGCCGCGGGCCAGGGCGTCGAGGAGCGGGGCGATCCGCGGCCACCAGGCGAGGGGCGGGCCGTCCCAGGGGACGGGGAACTCGTCCGAGCCGATCAGCGGCGCTCCGATCCGCTCCGCCAGTATCCGGGCATAGGTGGATTTTCCGGCGGCGCTCGGGCCGTCGACCGCGATCAGCCGGATCCGCCCGAGCGACGGTTCCAGGACGGGCAGCTCCATCAGCCCATCGTCGCACTGGAATACTTCGCCGCTGGAGGTGGGGATATGTCCGGTCCGCTGGAAGGGCTGCTCGTCATCGATCTCAGCCGGGTGGTGGCGGGTCCGCACGCCACCCAGACCCTCGCCGACCTGGGGGCCCGCGTGGTCAAGGTCGAGCAGCCGGGGACCGGCGACGAGACGCGCGGCTGGGGGCCGCCGTTCGTCGACGGGGTCAGCACCTATTTCCTCGCCTGCAACCGGGGCAAGGAGTCGATCGCCCTGGATCTGAAGGACGACGCCGACCTCGCGGTGCTGCGCGGGCTGATCGAACGCGCCGACGTGCTCGTCGAGAACTTCAGGACCGGGGTGATGGACCGGCTCGGCCTCGGCTTCGCCGCGCTGCTGGAGCTCAACCCCCGGCTGGTGATCATGTCGGTGACGGGGTTCGGGCACGACGGTCCCGAAGGCGGACGTCCCGGGTATGACGCGATCGTGCAGGGCGAGGCGGGGCTGATGAGCGTCACCGGGCCGCCGGGGGAGCCCAGCAAGGTCGGGCTCTCGGTCGCCGACATCCTCGCCGCCCAGAACGCGGTGTCGGGGGTGCTCGCCGCCCTGTATGAGCGGGAGCGCACGGGCCGCGGCCAGGTCGTCCGGACGTCGCTGCTGGCCTCGGTGGTCGCCGCGCACGCCTTCCAGGGCACCCGCTGGACGGTCGCCAAGGAGGTCCCCGCCTCTCTCGGCAACGACCACCCGTCCCTCGCTCCTTACGGCACGTTCCGCTGCGCCGACGGCCTGCTCCAGATCGGCGTCGCCAACCAGTCGATCTGGCGCCGCTTCGCCCCTCTGGTCGGCCTCGACCCCGACGACCCGCGCTACGCGGCCCTCCCCGACCGCACCGCCCGCCGCCCCGAACTGACCGCCGCCATCGAACGCGCCCTGGCCGCGGCCCCCCGCTCCACCTGGCTGGCCCGTTTCACCGACGCCGGCGTCCCCGCTGGCGCCATCCGCTCCCTCGACGAGGTCTACACCAGCCCCCAGACCCTCTCCCAGGGCCTCCTCATCACCGTCGACCACCCCACCCTCGGCCCCATCGACCTCCCTGGCCCCGCCCTCCGCTTCGACTCCCACCCC